>CAYLUE010000021.1:0-25273 GCA_964386795.1 uncultured bacterium | reverse complement strand
GAGCGAGTGGCTGTTAACCACCAGGTCGGGGGTTCGAGTCCCTCCTCCGGAGCTATAATATAACGGTTAAGCTTTTAGAGGTTTAACCGTTATATTATTCAGTTAAATTGATGCTTTTTCTATTAATAAGTAAGCAATTGACTTAATTATTCTTTATCAATAAGTTTATTCTCACATAATCTTGAGGAAAGTATGAGTAACCGTGGAGAAGAAAGGCGTTATGAAGAGCGCCGAGTTGAAAATGATCGCAGAATAGAAAATATTCCTGTAGATATTGATCGACGCGCAGGAGCCGATCGTAGAGATGATTCGGATCGTAGATCTGGTAGCGATAGACGTAAGAACTGATTAATGCTGATTAAAGCAAATCAGTCTATTTCACTATTTTTAACCTTATGGCTGGGAATATTTACCCAACTGTCAACATTACATATGGGTCACGGCCATGAGCTGCTTCCATTGGATCAAAGTATTTGTTCGGATGACTGTGAAGATTTAGATCATCATAAAGCAGGCGAGTCTTGCGATTGGTTTATTGCTAAACGGGTCATTGATAGTAGTAGCCTATCAACTCATAATTTTCTTACCCAAAATGAATATTCATTTATTCAGAAATGGAATATAAAATCATTCATTTATTCCAACCCCTTTTTTGAAACCTTATCTGCGCGTGCCCCCCCCTATTATATCCTTATAACTAAATATATCAGCAGTTGATAGCTGTCTAAAAAACAAGATTATTTAATAAAAAATTTATAATAAGGATATTTATAATGAAATTTTTCTATGAAAGTATTATGCGCAACTTTTTTATTTTAATGTTAAGTGTATTCTCAGCCTTTTTTGTAATCGCATGCGAAGACAGCGATGATGACGCGGAAGAACATGTGGATGCTGAAGGGTTTATACTTGAAACCGAAGATGGCGTTGAAGCTTACAGAGAGTTTAAAGGATCTGTAACAGGATCTGTTTCACTTTCAGTTAATGACACCTTACACTTTATGGTCCATTTCCTAGATGATAATGGAAAAGAAATTGAGCACGAAGAGGATCATGATGATGACCATGGAGACGATGATCATGGCGATGAAGAAGCTGAAATCAAAGTTTCAGGCGCCAATGCAGCTGTAGCTGTTGTAGAAATGATTGAAGAAGAGCACGATGGTCATGAAGAAAAGTTGCTACAGGTTGTAGGAGTTTCAAAAGGCTCAACTAGCTTCAAGTTAGAATTGATGCATGATGGCCATGCGGATTACACTTCAACAAATAACGTACCAGTTACTGTTAATTAAGTTCTTAATCCTAATTATTTCGGTTTTGAGTGTTTTATGCGCTCAAAGCCGAAATATTTCTGGTTTGGTATACAGCAGTCAAACCAATCTGGCCCTTCAAAATGTTAACATTTATATTGTTGGAAAAAGCATTGGAACCTCATCAGATTTTGACGGATCTTTTACTTTAGAAAATATTCCCAATACCCCCTTCGACTTATCTTTCAAGATCATTGGCTATCAAGACACAACCTTTTCTGTTAAATCCAATGAGAATCAAATCAGCATAGGTAAAATTTATCTTACAACAAAAATTTTGCACTTTGATGAAATATACGTAGGGGCCCATCCTGATTTAGGCAATTCACAATCTTTATCTAGTCTTTCATTATCTGGAACTGAGATGCAGGAAAAGATGAAAGGGACATTAGCTGCAACCTTATCAGATGAAATGGGGGTTGCGGTAAGTTCAATGGGGCAAGCTACCGCAAGGCCTGTGTTGCGCGGGTATTCAGGAGATAGGTTCTTATTAACAGATAGCGGAATGGAGCTAGGAGACGTCTCTCAATCTTCTACTGATCATGCAGTCAGTATGGATATGTCAACAGCGCAGAATATTGAAATCATTCGAGGAGCAAAAACCCTTCTGTATGGTTCAAATACTATTGCTGGTGTTGTTGACATCAAAAAAAATTCTATGCCTGAAGTTCAGTTTGACCATTCACATCTTCATGGTATAACAGGCGCTGAAAGTGGGAATAATAGTGCATTCATTAATGCAGTTTATTACTATCCATTCAAAGATAATCAGTTAAGAATATCAGGATTATCTCGTAATTCTGGAAATCAGATAACACCAAAAGGAATACTGCAGAACACAACATCTCAGAATAATGAATTGTTTGCTGGTTTTTCAAATTACCAGGACAATGGCCGGACGAGCGCATCCTTAGAATTATTAACTATGGATTACGGAATTCCAGGGAGCCCAGAGGGTCATATTGAAGGGGTAGATATAGAAATGAAAAAATTGACTCAAAAAATTCAACATCATAGAGATATAAAATTTTTCCCGAATATTAAAACATTTGATTTTGAACAGCGATTTATAAAATATCAACATTCTGAATTTGAAACCAATCAGTCTTTTGCTTCTGTAAGAATTAGACAACAACTCTTTTCAATGCAAGGAAAATTCACAGGTTCTGATAGGGTGATAGGTTCATTATTCCAATATAGGCAATTTGGAGCTGGAGGATTTTATTGGACTCCCGATACAGATGAATTAAACCTATCAATTTATGCATTTAGAGAAAAACAGATCGGCGATATGATCATTCAGGGATCTGCGCGGTATGAAATGCTAATTGTTCGACCTGAATCTTCAGCGTTGAATATGTCAAACCTTGAAGAATCATTGATAAATGAGAAAAGGTTTCATTTAGGCTCTTCTATGATAAGCATATTTAAAGATTGGGAGGATTGGAGAGTGTCATCCAATTTGATGCTTACGCAACGTGCGCCTGGAATTGAAGATATGTTTTCGGATGGACCACATCTAGGAAGCTATTCCTATGAAATTGGACAGCCTAAGCTTGGATTAGAATCTACGCAGGGCATAGAAAGTTCTTTGAGTTATAAGAAAAATAAATTCTCATCTACTTTGACAGCATTCAAGAATTATAGTCCAAATTATCATTTATCATTGAAAATGGGTGATGGATATATTCCAGGCGCAGATTGGATAGAATGGGGTAGCGGATCTAGCGGGTGGCTGTATAAATATCAAATGCGTGGTATAAAAAGTGCTATATCAGGATTTGAGCTAGATATCAGCTATAGGACAGATGCGGTTGCAATTATTGCTGATTATTCAACTGTGTATGGAGAGAATATTACTTCTAATAGTCCATTGCCCTATATGCCGCCATCAAAAAGTAGAATCAGATTTATTTTTAGTGAAAAGAAAAATATTTCCTATACATTACAATTTATTAAGGCATTTCAACAGGATAGGTTAGGGGAATTTGAAGAGCCAACCAGTGGCTATACTCTGGTTGATTTATTTGGAAGTTATAATATCAATCTAAGCGATGGTTCTCATAAAATTATCTTTCAAATCAATAATATATTTGATGAGGTTCATTACAACCATTTATCTAAGATCAAATCTATCATGCCCGAAATGGGAAGAAATATTAGTATTCAGTATCGATTCTTATTTTAGATTTTGTAATTTAGATTGTTTTTATGAATAATATTCAATCAGATATACAAAAAGTTTTTCAGTCACAAGTTGCGAATCAGCATAGCATTAGAAATACCAGCTACAAGGAAAGAAATCTTAAACTGAAGAAAATTGAGGATTGGCTCATAAATCACAAGGATGTAATTCGTGAGGCCATGCATAAAGATTTTCATAAGCCTTCCGCTGAAGTAGATCTGACTGAAATTTGGTCCGTTGTTAATGAAATAAGACACGTAAGACGTAGATTAAAACAATGGATGAAGCCTGAGCATGTCCAACCAACATTGCCATTTGTAGCTACTAAAGCATGGATTCAATATGAACCTAAGGGGGTAGCATTAATCATTACCCCTTGGAACTTTCCATTTAATGTATCCATTAGTCCTCTGGTTTCAGCGATAGCATCTGGTAATTGTGCAATATTAAAACCATCAGAGCTTACGCCTTGCTCAGCGAAGGTGATATCTCAAATGATAAGTGAGCTATTCAATCAAGACGAAGTAGCTACTTTTGAAGGAGGATCTGAAGTTGCCGAGGAACTTCTTGATTTGCCCTTTAATCATATATTTTTCACAGGCGGCCCAAAGATTGGAAGCATTGTAATGGAAAAAGCTGCAAAAAATCTTTCGTCGGTCACCTTAGAATTAGGTGGCAAGTCCCCTACTATTGTTGATAAAACCGCTAATTTAAAGGATGCAGCTCGAAAAATTGCATGGGGTAAATTCTCTAATTGCGGGCAAACATGCCTTGCTCCGGACTATGTCCTTGTTCATAGATCCGTTAAAGATGAATTATTAATTAATATAAAAGATGCCTCAAGGAAATTATTTCAAGGGTCAAAGGATTCAGTCATGGATTCCAAAGATTATGCTCGAATTGTAAATAGTAAGCACTATGATCGTTTAAGTGGATTAATAAATAAAGCGAAAGAATCGGGCGATACATTATATATGGGCGGTGAAACTGATCCGAATTCAGATTATATCGAACCAACGGTATTCACAGATTTAAATGATACTTCTCCATTAATGCAGGAAGAAATATTTGGACCAATCTTACCTATATTAGTATTTGACAGTTTAGAAGAGGCAGTTGCAAAGATAAATAGTATGCCCAAGCCTTTAGGGCTATATATCTTTAGTAGAACTAAAAAAAATATAGACTATATTTTGAATACCACCTCAGCTGGCGGCACATCAATCAACGATACTGTATTGCACTATATACATTTAAATTTACCATTTGGAGGTATTAATAATAGTGGATTTGGTAGGACGCATGGTCATTCAGGGTTTAAAGCATTTTCAAATCATCGTTCAGTTTTGAAGCAATCAAGCTTAAGTCCTTTAAAATTACTATATCCACCATACACGTCAAGGGTAAAGCGTTTAATAAAGTTATTAATAAAGTATATTTAATCATGAAAAAAATTATAATTATTTCTATTTATTGCTTAGCATTTCATTTGATTGCTCAAGTTGATCAAAAACCAGCAGAAGGGATATTTATGGATAAAGTCGAAAAAACCGATAAAGAATGGCAAACATGTCTCACTCCTGCTGAGTTCCAAATTCTCAGAGAGAAAGGCACCGAACGTGCGTTTACAGGAAAGTACTATAACCATAAAGAAGATGGTGTTTATATATGCGCCGGTTGTGATAATCAACTATTTAGCTCTGAAACAAAATACGATTCAGGGTCTGGATGGCCAGCTTTTTATGATGCCCTTGATAAAACAAAAGTAAACACAAAAACGGATTATAGCTTTGGAATGAAACGTATCGAAGTAACTTGTGCAAAATGTGATTCACACCTAGGGCACGTCTTTGCAGATGGTCCAAAGCCAACGGGTTTACGATACTGCATTAACTCTTTAGCATTAGATTTTGTATCAAAAAAATAAACAAGGAGAATAAAATGAACTTGTCACTAGTATTTAAAATTGGAGCTGTATGGCTTTTAATGTGGGCACTAATGAATATGTTTATGCCGGATATGGCTAATATATATGGATATACGCTTTCTACTGAGCTCAAAAGTATTATGAGAGGATTTGGTGTAAGCTTGCTATCCTTAGCAGTTCTGCACTGGGTCATTCCTATGTGGAGCGGTGACAATATGCCTAACTTTGGTCAGGTTGTAGGTGCAATGTGGGTTGTTTTTATTTTGATGCAACTCAATGACCTAAGAACCAATTTAGCTCCAATGAATGCTGAATTTATGGTGCCGGTAGGATTGAATGTTGTAATAGCCACTTTATTTTTTGTTTACAGCAAAAAATAACTAATTAAGATTCTAGAATAAGATCAAATAACAATGCCTCATACAGTATGAGGTATTGTTATTTTAAAGATAAAGGATAAAAATGGAATTATTTTATTTCACTGTTGGATGGGTTGTATCCCTTGCAGGGTTTTATGCAATTCACAAACTCATCTTGATTGCTGAAAAGCATGAAGATTAATCAATAGGGTTATTCGCCTAGAAATGAAAAAAATCATTATTTATAGTACGGATTGGTGTAGATATTGCGATCTAGCCAAAATGTTTTTTGATAAAAAAGGGTGGAAATATGAAGAAATAAATATTGAAAAACTGGGATGGGATCGTTCAAAGCTATTAGAGGTAGGAAAAGCAACCACCGTTCCTCAAATAGTAATTGATGGAGAACCAATTGGCGGTTATGATGATTTGATAAAACTATATACCTAATATTGTATGAGCTCTTTCTTAGAATATGCTCCTCCAATGGGTATCTATCAAACGCTTTATGCCTTTCAAAAGGTTTTTGGGAAGTATATGGGGGAATCAAATACACATCCCTGGACTCAGGGCTGTCCATTGACAACCAAATTACCCGGTGGACCAAAACCAATAGATTTGGTAAATATTAACCCTAATGATTTAAAGTATCCTAAGGCCTGGGGTCAGCCTGAATTAAGGGATCAAATAGCGGCTTACTACAATCATTACCATCAATCAAATATCTCAATGGAAAATATTATGGTTTTTGCGGGAGGGAGGCCTGGATTATTTGCAGTATTGATGTTTTTATGTAGGGATATTACAGTTCGCGTCGCATCAACTGAATACACACCATATTACGATATCCTAAAACATTTAGATGTGAATTATAGCTTAGTGGAAAGTAGGGAAGAGAATTTATTCTCCCCTTTAAATGAAGATTATATAAATAATAATATTGATGGAAGGCAACTAACTCTACTTAGCAATCCTTGCAATCCAACAGGAATCACAAAAAAAGAAGATCAATTAAAAGCGCTTGTTGAATTAACTGGCTATGGGGAGAATGGTTTATTAATAGATGAGGCCTATGAGCTTTTTCATGAGCCAGCTGTAAGTGCATTAAAATTTGTCAATGATATCGATAAGTCGAATATATTTGTTTGTGGAGCTGCAACCAAAGGCTTACAGGCACCAGGGATACGAATAGGATGGATCATAAGTTCAAAAGATAATATTGAAATTCTTGGCAATTTTTCATCATTTGGTATGGGCGGTGTATCGAGACCATCCCAAATATATGCAACAGATTTGCTTGAAAGAAGCAGGACGGATCTGGCGCACCATGCAGTGCCAAAATTTTATAGTCTGCAAAGAGAGAAATACGCAAGAGCATTTGAAGAATTAGGCTTAAAACTTTTTTCAGGTGAGGGCGGGTTTTACCATTGGTGTAAATTAACTAATGGCATGTCAGCAGACACACTCAATCAACATTTATTTAAGCAAGGAGCCGCTATCTTAAAGGGAGAAGATTGCGATATGGCTCGCGGTGATCATAAGTCACCACTTGATACTTTTTTTAGATTTTCATTTGGGCCACTCCTACCTGATTCATTTGAAACCGATATAGTAATCCTTCGCAAAGTATTAGAATGATAGTTTTGCAATAAAGGTATGTTTTTCATTGAATTTCGAAATTAAATTATTTCACTTTATTGGAAAGAAATATGTCTGATCAAAATAATCGTTTTTCAAGTAGACTAACATTTTTGTTAAGCGCCCTAGGTATTGCAATAGGAACTGGAAACATATGGCGCTTCCCTCGAATAGTCGCATCCAATGCTGGAGATGAAGGTGCTGGTGCATTTCTTGTAGCGTGGATAACATTTCTATTCCTTTGGAGTATCCCCTTAATTATTGTTGAATATATTATGGGTCGTCAGTCGCGGATGGGAACCATAGGTGCATTTGCTAATTTCATGGGAAAGCCATTTGCCTTTCTTGGGGGATTTGTGGGCTTTGTTTCTACTGCAATCGCCTTTTTCTATTCTGTAATTGTTGGCTGGAATATTTATTATTTTGGAGTAATTACCTTTGCTGATTTACCGCAAACCAATGATGCTTCATTGATGATATGGAATTCATTTCAAGATAGTTTGTTTCCTATTTTATTTCATGGTGTGGCCATGACTGTTGGAGGCCTAGCGATATATAAAGGTGTATCATCAATTGAAAAAGTAAATAAGGTGTTAATACCTGTATTGCTTGGTATCGTTATTTTATCTGTTGCGCGCGCCGTAAGCCTTCCAGGGTCTCTTGAAGGAATCTCGTATTTATTTACACCAGACTGGTCGCAACTTAAGCGACCTGGTATTTGGGTTGATGCGTTGGCTCAAAATGCTTTTGATACCGGAGCAGGGTTTGGATTATTTTTAACCTACGCTATTTATATAAAAAAGCGTTACGGTGTCGTAAAAAATGCTTTCACTACCGCCATTGGAAATAATCTAGTATCCATGCTAGCAGCTATTATGATATTTAGTACAGTTTTCTCAATCCTTGGTAATGAAATGGGAATGCAAAAGTCTGAAATTCTAGAAATCATGAAAACTTCTGGACCAGCTGCGACTGGGTTAACATTTATCTGGATGCCGCTATTATTTGCTAAAATGGCTTTTGGAAAACCTCTAGCACTTCTATTCTTTTTAGGGCTTAGCTTTGCCGGGTTTTCATCATTGATCTCTATGCTGGAATTAGCGGTTCGCAACTTAATAGATTTTGGAGTTAAGCGCTCAACAGCAGTTGCTTGGATAGTTGGAGCTTCATTTATTTTAGGTATTCCTTCCGCGATGAGTTTAGAAATATTAGGTAGTCAGGATTTTGTATGGAGCGTAGGTCTGATTATTTCCGGAGTGTTAATGGCAATTGCTGCAATCAAATATGGATTACCGCGCATGATGAATGAAGTAAGCTCAGAAAGCGAAGGGGATTGGCCATTCCCGAAGTGGTGGCCATTTATTGTAAGATATATAGCCCCCTTGGTTGGTATTGTATTAGTTAGTTGGTGGATGATTGAGAGTCCTAGCTTTTTTGTTACTTGCCTAACACAGTGGGGAGCTATCATAATTATATTTTATTTGATAAATGGTTTTATGAATAAGCGATTTTCAGATAATCTCAATAGTTAACCGAAAAGTTATAAATATGAAAAAAATAATTACCATCTTGCTCCTTTTAAGCTGGACAACATCTCAATCATCAAAAGAGGAGTTTCAGCAAATGATTCAAGACCGAGCAAAACAATTTGAAACTATAGCAAAGTCAATTTGGGACTGGTCTGAAATGGGCTACCAAGAGAAGAAGAGCTCATCCTTATTACAAAAGACGCTTAAAGATGAAGGTTTTACTATTCAAGCTGGAGTTGCAGACATCCCTACAGCTTTTATTGCGGAATATGGCTCTGGTTTTCCAATTATTGGAGTTTTGGCAGAGTTTGATGCTTTACCTGGTATATCTCAAGAAGTGGCAACCGTTCGAAAACCAATTGCCAATAAAAAAGGCGGTCATGCATGTGGTCATCATTTGTTTGGAACAGCCTCAACGGCGGCTGCAATAACAATCAAAAAATATTTAACTAAAACCAATACGAAAGGTACGATAAGGCTTTATGGTACCCCAGCAGAGGAAGGTGGTTCGGGGAAAGTTTATATGGTGCGCGCAGGATTATTTGATGATGTAGATATTGTTCTTGATTGGCATGCATCCGATAAGAATGCCGCAAGCCCTGCCACTTCTATGGCAAACAGATCTGCAAAATTTAGATTCTATGGGTACTCAGCTCATGCAGCTGGAGCCCCTGAAAAAGCCCGTTCATCACTGGATGCAGTTGAAGCAATGAATTTTATGGTAAATCTAATGCGCGAACATATTCCTGATGGATCACGCATTCATTATGTTATTACAAAAGGGGGAAATGCTCCCAATGTCGTACCGGATTTTGCAGAAGTCTTTTATTACGTGAGAGACTTTGATGTTGATATTCTAGAAAAACTATGGACACGTTTAATTAATACCGCAGAAGCTGCTGCGTTAGGTACGGGAACCAAAATGGAATATGAAATTATTCATGGAAATCGGCCTGTTTTACCAAATGAAGTTGCTCAAAAAGTGATGTATGATAATTTAGTTCAAGTTGGAGGAATCTCATATAATAGAGTAGAAAAGAAATTTGCTAAAGAAATATATAAAACGCTGATCGAGCCCGGCTTAAGTTTGAATTCTGCACAAAATATTCAACCTTACCAATTTACAAAAGGGAAAGGCTCAACAGATGTTGGCGATGTGAGTTGGAAAACACCAACAGCTAGATTGAGAGTTGCTACTTGGGTTCCAGGGACATCGGCTCATACGTGGCAGGCAGTAGCTGCTGGAGGCATGAGTATTGGAATGAAAGGGATGATTAATGCATCCAAGGTTCTTGTGGGTACGGCTATCGATTTATACGATAATCCAACAACTATTAAGAATGCTAAAACGGAATTAATTGAAAGAAGGGGGCCGGGTTTTAACTATTATTCAATGCTAGGCGACCGAAAACCCCCTCTTGATTATAGAAAATAAATTTTTAATTATTTTTTATTAATTAATTAACTCCCGTGAAAAAAAGAATTACTATTATTGGTTCTGGCTTAGCTGGAATGGCGTGCGCAGCTTACCTTGCGAAAGACGGTCATCGGGTTCAGGTAATTGAAAAAAATAATACTTATGGGGGGAGACTACAGACCTATAAAAAAAATGGATTTATTTTTGATTCAGGTCCAAGCTGGTATTGGATGCCGGATTTATTCGAATCATTTTTTTCAGATTTTCAAAAGAAGACCAGCGATTATTATTCACTTCAAAGACTAGACCCTGGGTATAGAGTCTACTTTGATAATAGAGAATATTTTGACGTTCCAGAAAATTATGAAACACTGAAAAGCAACTTAGAAAAGATAGAGCCAGGGGCTGCAATTGCTCTTGAAAATTTTCTTAAAGATGCAAAAAAGAAATATGAAATAGCTGTTAAAAAATTTATCTATAAGCCTAGCTTGTCACCATTAGAGTATATACGGATTGATCTCATCAAACATCTTGGGAGATTAAGTATTTTTAAACCGATTAGTAAGCATATACGTGAATATTTTTCTGATAAAAGAATTATCCAGATGCTAGAATTTCCAAGTCTATTACTAGGAGCAAAACCATCTAAAACACCCGCGTTATATAGCATAATGAACTATGCAGATATTGCCCTGGGCACATGGTATCCTAGTGGTGGGATTAGGTCTGTAGCTTCAGCTGTACATGATTTAGCTGTTGAACAAGGTGTAAAATTTATCTTTGATGAACCAATTGATAAGATTCATGTGATTGATAGAAAAGCAGTCGAAGTTGTTTCTAATGATAATAGATACAGTGCAGACGTGGTGGTCGCGAATGCAGATTATCAGCATGTTGAAAGTACATTATTAGAAGATAAATATCGTAATTATTCTAATTCTTACTGGAATAAAAGAACCATATCGCCTAGTGCTTTGTTATTTTATATAGGAATTAATAAGAAAATTAACTTACCGCATCACTGTCTTTTCTTCGATACAGATTTTGCTGATCACGTTACGGATATTTACGATGAACCCAGATGGCCTGAATCCCCTTTGTTTTATACATCCTGCACTTCAAAATCCGACCCAAATGTTGCACCAGAGAATGGTGAGACTTTATTTGTTTTAATACCTGTTGCGCCTGGACTTAAAGATGAATCCAAATCTAGAGAAGCATATCTTGATCAGATTATTGATAGAATTGAAGAGGCGACTGGTGACAAAATAAGAGATCACATTGCAGTAAGTAAGTCATATGCCCATGAAGAATTTATTTCTGATTTTAATTCATATAAAGGGAATGCGTATGGATTAGCAAACACCCTTTTTCAAACTGCGTTTTTAAAACCTAAAATAAAAAACAGTAAGCTTAATAATTTATATTATACGGGGCAGTTAACCGTGCCAGGACCAGGGATGCCTCCAGCTTTAGTATCAGGGAAAATTGTAGCGGATCAAATTATAAAGGATCTGAATTGAGTAATATTGAACGATATCTAGAGGCTAGCTACCAATCGTCAAAAGCTGTAACAAAATCATTTAGTACGTCATTCACTTTAGGCATTTATTCCTTAAGCAAAAAAATTAGAAAACCGATTTATGGCATATATGGCCTTGTTAGAGTAGCAGATGAGATAGTGGACACTTTTTTCAATACAAACCAAGCCACAGTTCTAGATGAATTTGAATCAGCAACATATTCCGCGATTGATACAAAGTATAGCTCAAATCTTATTTTGCACTCATTCCAAGAAGTAGTCAATCAGTATGAGATTGATAGGGAATTAATAATAGCATTCTTTTCTAGTATGCGATCTGATCTAATAGAAAAAGAACATTCGCAGAAATCGTTAGATGAATATGTCTATGGTTCAGCAGAAGTGGTTGGATTGATGTGTTTAAAAATATTTGTTGAAGGTGATCAAGAAGCATATGATAGACTTGAGCATTCCGCGAAGAAACTTGGATCTGCCTTTCAAAAAGTCAATTTTTTCAGAGATATTCATGAGGATTATTTCGAAAAAGGACGTATTTACTTCCCAGGATTTGATATCGATCAAAATCTCAATGAGGAGGTAAAAACACTAATTGAATCTAAAATCGCTAGTGAATTCACTGAAGCAAAAAAAGGCATATATCAGTTGCCATCTACTAGTCGATTTGGTGTATTGCTTGCTTGCAGATATTATGAAAAATTATTTAGAAAGCTTCAATCAACATCTGTTAAGAGATTATCAAGTCGTAGAATTAGAATAAATAATCTTCAAAAGATGCTATTAATCCCTTCAACGTACATGCTATCTTTACTGAAGAGTTTTAATAGATAGTATATGTGAATTTTATTATCATATTATTGTAAATTTTATATATAAAAACTTTTATTATTTAAAACTAAAAGGAGATAATAATGGTAAATATGTTATTAGCCTCTAGCCTTCAAAGCGGGGACCTTGTTGGATTTACTTTTTTCATAGGTTCAGTGGCTATGCTTGCAGCAACAGTATTTTTCTTTGTTGAAAGATCATCGGTAAGTGATGAGTGGAAACTATCAATGACGGTTTCTGGTTTAATCACGCTTATTGCCGCAGTTCACTACTACTACATGAGAGAAGTCTGGGTTAGTTCTTATATGAGCCCAACAGAATTCAGATATATTGATTGGATTTTAACTGTTCCTTTGATGTGTGTTGAATTTTATCTACTAACAAAGACCGGATTAAGTAAAATGGTTTCAGCCTCTGTGGTTATGTTAGTTGCGGGATATCTTGGTGAAGCATCTGTGTGTTCAGTATTTGGGTCTCATAGTCCTGCAGTATGGGGTCTTATCAGTGGCCTTGCTTATTTCTATATTGTTAATGAGGTGTACCAAGGCGATGTAGCAAAAGCAGCTAAAAAGGCAGGAAAAAATATTCAAAACGCTAATGGACTATTGCTTAAGTTCGTGATAATAGGGTGGGGTATCTATCCTCTTGGATATTTAGTTGGAACTGCTGATGGACAATGGTATTCATTTATGGCTGATTTAATTAATTCTGATGCACGTGACCTAATCTACAATGTTGGTGATGCAGTAAATAAGATTGGATTTGGTTTAGTTGTTTGGTGCGCAGCCAAAGGCAGCAAGAAAAAGTAAAACAAAAACTATATGAATGATCAGCTATCAAAAATTGACCACCTTGCAGTTATAGTAAAAAATATAGATCAATCAGTAAAATATTACACTGAAAAATTTAACTGTAAAGTAAAATACAAGGACGCATCTTGGGCAATGCTTAAGTTTGAAAATATCAACTTAGCTTTAGTTACTAAAGATGAGCATCCGAATCATTTTGCGATAGTTGATCATTCTTTGGTAAATAATAAGAAAATTAAATATCACCGTGATGGCATTGGTTATATTTATCAAAAAGATCCCAATGGTAATTACATTGAATTAATTGATAGGGAATCTAAGTAGAAATAAAAAACTCATTTATTTTTGTATTATGAAAGTCTATGAATTAAATCTAACTCAGCGCATTGATGCGCCCCTAGAAAGGGTTTTTGATTTTTTTTCTAAACCTGAAAACTTAGCTGAAATTACGCCCTCAAAACTTGGTTTTAATATTCTAACACCATCTCCAATTCTAATGGAAAAAGGAACATTGATTGATTATACTATAAGACTAGTTGGTTTTCCGGTACGATGGAGAACACTGATAACATTTTATGATCCACCAAAAAAATTCATTGATGAGCAAATCAAAGGTCCCTATTCTTTTTGGCATCATACACACACTTTTAAAGCCATTAACGGAGGGGTTGAAATGAAGGATATAGTAAGGTATGTTATTCCATTTGGAGTACTAGGTAGATTATTACATTTTTTATGGATTAAGAATGATTTGAAAAAAATATTTGACTATAGAAAACAAGTCATCAATAAAGTATTAGTTAATAATTACGACCCTAATAAAAAAGAAATCAAGGAAAAGATATAATGAAAGTTGCACTATTTGGAGGTACCGGATTTGTTGGCTCATACATTATAGATGAATTATTAAATCATAAACATAAGCCAAAGCTTTTGGTGCGTGAAAATTCAGAGAAAAAATTATTAAAACCTGATAAGTGTGAGATCGTATTAGGCGATTTAAATAATCTTAGCGCTATGAAGAAAACAATCAAATCAGCTGACGTGGTCATTTATAGTATTGGGCTTGTTCGTGAATTCCCTAGTAAAGGAATAACTTTTCAACAAACCCAGTTTGAAGGTGTTAAGCAAACCGTTGATCTTGCTAAGGACCTTGATATAAAGCGATATATACTAGTTAGCGCTAATGGCGCTAGACTTGATGGTACCAAATATCAAAGCACGAAATATCTTGCCGAAGAATATTTGAAGCATTCAGAATTAGAATGGACAATATTTCGACCCTCTCTGTGTTTTGGAGATCCTAGAGGTGGAGATAGGCCTGAATTTTGTACCCAACTTAAGCGAGATATGTTAAGCTTGCCAATTCCATCACCAAATTTTCATACAGGACTCATACCTATAAATGCTGGAAAATTTGCACTTTCACCAGTTCATATTAAAAATGTTGCTGAGTTTGTTGTTAAATCCATTGAAATGGATTCCACAAAAAAGAAAACATATCATCTTGGTGGTGAAGCGTATTATTGGAAAGATCTTGTAAAGACAATGGCAGCTTCATATGGTAAGAAAAAATGGATGATTCCTGCACCTGCTTTTGGTGTAAAAATGCTAGCATTCTTTTTTGAACGATTTGCTTGGTTTCCCATTACCAGGGATCAGGTAACGATGCTTGTTGAGAGCAACGTTTGCGATTCTCAAGAGCACTTCGAAGCTTTTGAAATTGAACGGATTCCTTACAATACAGAAACCTTAAGCTATCTAAAAGATTAAAGGATATTGAAATTAATGAAACTAATTGCTTGTATTTTGATTAGCCTATTGGCTTTTTTTAGTTTTTCTAATTTAACAGGAAAGCCTAGAGCTGAACTTAAAATTGGCGATAAGGCACCATTGTTTTCATTAAAAGACCAAGATAATAAAATTCATAATCTATCTGACTATATTGGTCAACGTGTTGTTATTTATTATTTCCCCAAAGCAGATACACCTGGATGAACAATTCAGGCTTGCGGGTTCCGTGACGTTTATGATAAGTATAAAAAATCAAACATAGTGGTATTTGGAATTAGTTATGACAGACCAAGGTCGCTAAAAAAGTTTAAGAAAAAATGGAAACTACCTTTTAATTTATTATCTGATTCAAAAAAAGAAGTAGCTGTTAAATATGGCGCTGATAGCGCTCTTTGGACAAAAAGGATTACATTCGTAATAGATCAAGAAGGGAAAATTGAAAAAATATATAGGAAAATGAATGTTAACACTCATGCGGAGAAAATATTAAGTGAAATTACTAAAAAGAAGTAGTATTGCAATTATTACCTGGCTTGGCATTGTATTTTCCCAGCAAGGAGTTTACCAAGTGTTTGGATTCATCACAGATAGCACTTCTGGTGAAGCATTAATTGGAGCCAATGTTTTTATTAGAGAAAGTGGCCAAGGAATGGCAACTGATAACAATGGTTATTACGTACTTTCAAATATTAACAATCAACAAGCGCAATTAGTAGTATCCTATGTAGGATATAAACGATTTGAGAGATCAATTGATTTTAGTGAAAACTACTCGCAAAATATTGACATTGCTTTAAGTCCCGAATCAATAGAATTAATGGTCGTCGATGTAACGGCAGAAGAAATTGATAGATTAAACAGAATCGAACCAAGCAGGGTCAATCTTTCTCCAAGGATATTAAAATCGCAACCATCTTTAGCTGAGCCAGATATATTTAGGACCATTCAATCATTACCTGGTGTATTGACGACCTCTGAATTTAGCACAGGACTTGTTATTAGAGGTGGAAACACTGATCAGAATTTGATTTTGCTTGATGGTATAACTGTATATAACCCATCCCATCTAGGTGGTTTATTTTCAAATTTTATTGTTGATGCAGTTAAAGATGCTGAGCTTATCAAAGGAGGCTATAATGCGGAATATGGCGGTCGCCTATCAGCCGTTCTAGATATAAGAAGTCGCGAAGGAAATAGAAATAAATTTGAAGGAAGTAGTAGTGTCTCGCTTTTAACTGCACAAACTACACTAGAAGGACCTTTTTTAAATGGTGCCTGGCTCGTAGCGGGTAGAAGAACTTATTTTGATAAGGTTCTCCCATTATTTACTGATAGTTTTAATCTTCCTTATTATTTCTACGATTTACAAGGGCATGTGTTTACAGATCTAAATGAAAAAGACAGGATATCATTAAGTTTTTATAGAGGGGTAGATGATCTACAGTTTCAAGATTTAGATCTTAAATCAGATTGGGGAAATAAAACGGTAAGCCTTGCATATCGTCGCGTTTTCAATGAAAAGATGATTGGAAATTTTTTAGTAGCTAATAGTCAATTTTACACTCGTTTTGGATTGGGTGGCGATGCCGGTATTCAGGAATATAATCCGCTATCAGACCAAACAATTTCAGGAGATATAGCCTATTTTCATAATCAGGATATCAATGTATACTTTGGGGCTCAAGCTAAAAGTCTCAATATTAAATATAATTCAAAATTTAACGGTGAAAGCCTTTTTGATTCTCAAACAAAACCATTTGAAACTGCGTTATATACAAAAATAAAATGGAAACCAAACAGCAGATTTATAATTGAGCCTGGAGTAAGGCTCATTACCTTTTCTTCTCACAGTGATGGTATTTATCCTGATCTTCGTCTTAGTTCGAAATTCATTATTGATGAAAGTAGATTTATTAATATTGCTATCGGTAATTATCATCAGTTTATTTCAACCTTTCAAGATGATTTTACTCAGCAAATATTAGATAGCTGGTTTGCTGTCGACGACACCGGAGAGCCATCTCGCGCAACCCAGGCTGTTTTAGGTTATGAGCAATTCATTGGACGTGGATTAAAATTTCAAATAGAAGGCTATTATAAGAAAATAACTGATATGCTTACCTATGAAGAGTCTCGTGCAACTTCCGATGGGAGCGTTGAAAATAAAAGTTTATTAGATTTACTCACCTCTGCGGATGGGTATGCATATGGTGCTGAATTATTTATTCAACAATCTACAGGTAAGCTTAGCGGTTGGGCTGGTTATTCATGGTCTGTTAGTAGAAAATTGATGAATGGTAAGGAGTATTATACCAATTGGGATCGGTCTCACGTTATTAATGTTTTAGCAAATTATCAGGCAAGTTCAAAATGGGAATATAATGTAAAATTTACTTTACAGAGCGGACAAGCATTTACCCCAATTAATGGATACTTTCTTCAAAATCTTCCTGGAGAATCTCAGCAAAATTATCGTACGATCCCCGCAACTAGGAATGGAGGACGGTACCCTTCTTATCATCGCCTAGATCTTGGTGCAGTTCGCCATTTGACATTTAAAGGGAAAAAATTTGATTTATTTATTCAAGTGATTAATGCATACAATAGAAAAAATATATTTACATATACTTATCCATTGGGAAATACATTTAATGGAGTGGATGATGATGGTGATTGGGATCGAAAAAAGCATGATAAAAATGGCAACCAAAGGCCAGATAGGGGTGAGCCAAATGTTGATGAGGATGATGAAGGTAGAATACAAAGAAATGCAATTAGTCTATTTCCAATGATTCCCACTATAGGATTTACTTGGAATTTCTAATGAAAAAATTAAATGTATTCTATTTATCTTTTTTGCTATGTTTTCTAGCGTGTGAAGAATTTAATGATCCTGATTCTCCCTATATTGAGAAGTACGTAGTTTTTGGAAGCATTTCTGGGAACATGGCAATGGTTGATGACACCATTTATGTCTCCCGTTCAGCGTCGCTTGATGAGAAAATCGATGCAGGTCAATTATGGATTAGCAATGCGAATGTAACCATAGCTGGGAACGGTTTTGAGTATCAAGCATTCCCATTACCCGGATATCCTGGTAGATATCAAACAGGACCAGCAGTGATTTTTGAACCAGGTATGAATTATAAGCTTACTGTATTAATCAATGGAAAAACCTTGACCGCAGAAACAACTATTCCTAAATCATTAAAAATTGATGCTGATACAGAACTAAAAGACTATACTTGTGGCGATGGAACAACCTTACCTGTTAAAGTTATAAATACGAATAATATTGATAGCGAGGGAAATCCAATACCACATAAAGTAGATACCTTAGATTATAACTATGGCCAGTGTTTCACAGGTAGCTTTGCATCCTATCCAATGTTTGCCTTGGATTTTGAGATTGATGAATCATCAAAACTAATTCGTACCCTTACCTACGCTCTAGATGCAGATGTGATGGGGATTGAGCCAGATCAAGATGGAGATTTTTATGATTATAATTGGAATGGAAAACAGGATTCTACATTTATCAATTTGATCTACGATACAAGTTTTGTCAATGTGATATGGAAGGGGGACTATCTTAGAGATGACAATAATAATCCTTCTAGACCTAATCCTTTTGTGTGGTCAATAGAACAGGGTCCAATCAGGATGAGTTGGCTTTTCTTTAATTACTATGGATTACAACAAATTACGGTGCAAGCCACGGATAGAAACTACTATGACTATCTAGAAGGAGATCCATTTGGAAGCAACATTTACACATTGCCTGGTTCGAATATTGTTGGGGGATATGGCTTATTTTCTTCAAATACGAATGAATCTTTTTATGTTTATTTAAGAAGGGGTAAGGACTATAGGTAGCCTTACTGTATTCCAACTCCAAATTTCCATACCAGCATTCCCCCTAAATAGGCAGTAAATAAAACAATCCCTACTAATATAATAAGGATAAAAAATGCAATTTTATCTATCCTGTGATCGCTCATTTTCTTAAAGAATAAATTAACCCAAATAACAAAAAATGCTATTGTTCCCCAAGTAACAATGTTACCTAGTAACTGATGCCTTTCAAGTATTTGAATTATTTCTTGGGAATAGTCTTCAGATAATGTTTTTTTGAATTCCCATTGGCCAGTAATAGACGCAAGCATAGATGATATTCCAGAAAGCCCTGTTAGCCAAAGACCGATTACCCTACATATCCAATTTGGCCTTATTAGATGCACAGCATGCAGAATTAAGGCTCCAACAAGAAACCCAATTGGAAAATGGACAAAGAATGGATGAAGCGGTAAGTTCATTGGAAAGAATTAATTGATCTAATTCTCATAAAATTTGTAGCCCGTAGGGGAATCGAACCCCTGTTGCAGGAATGAAAATCCTGAGTCCTAACCACTAGACGAACGGGCCAACATTAAATATCGAAGGCGAAATTATAAGAGTTATTAGTTAATGACCAAGTGTTATATCTTAATTTTCAGAAACATCTAAAATATCTAATAGCTCGCCGTTTTGATGGAGCTCCATTGTTATATCAGCGCCCCCAATCAGCTTTCCATTGACAAACAATTGTGGGATCGTTGGCCAACCTGATTGCTCAGAAAGCTTTGTTCTGATCATCGGATCAACTAAAATATTAACATCTTTATAATCGACTCCATAATGATTTAGTATTTGCACCACTTGGTTAGAAAATCCACACATAGGCATTTCTTTAGTTCCTTTCATATAAAGGATGATAGGATTTTCATTAATTTCTGATTTTATTTGCTCACTTAAATCCATAGTATAGCTTTCATTATTTTTTTTCTTTCCAGGCTTTTGTTGAATAGGTTTTTATTTCAAGAGCGTGAATTTCATTCGTCATATATGCTCCCACTGCTTTATATACCATTTGATGTTGCTCGATAAGCGACAGTCCTTCAAAGCTATCACTTATAACGACAACACTAAAATGGTCATTTGTTCCAGTAGTATCAATTGCTTCTACTTTAGAATCTATGATTCCATTTTGAATCAAATCTCTAACTTTATCTGTATTCATTTAACATGCAGTTCTATTTCTAAATTCTAGAAAATTAATTATTATTAATAATAAAATTTACTATGGCGTATTATTTAAATAAATTACTATTCCTTATTTAATTAACTAATTAATAAAACTATGAAAATATTTTCCTGGAATGTTAATGGAGTGCGGGCGATTGAGAAGAAAGGCTTCCTTGAATGGATTGATGATATAGAGCCAGATATTGTTTGTATTCAAGAAACAAAAGCCAAAGTAGATCAACTAGGCACTTCACTGATTAAAGATCATGGGTACTACACATATTGGCATTCAGCTGAGAGACCTGGTTACAGTGGAGTAGCAACGTTTTGCAAAGAAGAACCATTCTACGTCCAGGAAGGATTAGGAATTGAACGATTTGATAGAGAAGGACGGGTTTTAATTACTGAACACGAAAATTTTTTATTATATAATATATATTTTCCAAATGGACAAAAAGATGAAATTAGATTGCAGTACAAATTAGATTTCTATGATGCGCTTTTACCGATTATTAATGAGCAGGTAGAAAGCGGCTCCAATGTTATTGTAACAGGTGATTGGAATACTGCTCACCATCCTATTGATCTAGCTAGGCCAAAAGAAAATATAAGGACCTCCGGCTTCATGCCAATTGAAAGAGATAAATTAGACGAATATGTTGAATCAGGATGGGTAGATACATTTCGCCATTTCCATTCAGAACCTGAAAGATACTCATGGTGGTCATATCGATCTGGAGCACGCCAGAGAAATATTGGATGGCGCATTGATTATTTCTTTGTTAATGAAGGACTTATTTCAGAGGTTGAAGATGCAGCAATTCATGAAGATGTACTAGGCTCAGACCATTGTCCAGTATCTATTTCATTAAATTCGAATACTCTATAAAAACTTTTTATTCAATTATCAGGTCAACTGCTATAGCATCAGCAAAACGCATACCGTCTGATTTTAAAGACAATCGCCCATTTTGATTGTGCATATATTTACCCCATTTATATTCAAATTTTTTAATATTCTGATTTAGAATTGAAATCTGAGAATTAGGTATTTTATTTATTTTAAAACCTTCTTCCATTCTTAGTCCAAATCCGATTATTTCATTGGCCATGTTTTTTTCTGTTAACTCTTCTTGATTTTGTATTGGAAGATTATTTTTATCTAATGATTTAATATAGGTATCGATATTTCGAATATTTGAATATCTAATCTCCCCATCAAAACCATGCGCAGAAGGACCAAAAGCTAAGTATGGTTCTATTCTCCAGTAATGAAGATTATGAAAGCATTTTTTATTATCTTTTGACCAATTAGATACCTCGTATTGATGGTAGTGATTTTCTAACAAAAATTGCTGTGTCCAATCATAGAAATGAAAGCTTTCATCATCAAGCGGCATTGCTACTTTATTATTTTTGACCAAATTGTATAGCTGAGTACCGTTTTCTACTGTTAATGAGTAGCAGGATAGATGTTCAGGACCTAAAGAAGTTATTTTTGATAAGTCATGTTTCCAGGTGCTTAATGATTGGTTTGGAATATTAAATATCATATCACAATTAATATTTTCAAATCCTGCGGTTCTTGCATTATCAAATGTTTCATATATCTGTTTAGGGTCATGAATTCTTGATAAAAATTTTAATATTTTTGGATTTAATGATTGAGCACCCAAAGAAAGTCTATTGATACCCATTTGATGAAATTCTTTTAAGCTGTTAATTGGAGCTTCGCCAGGGTTTGCCTCAATAGTAAATTCTTCAACCATCGATAGATCAAATGATAAATGTAGTAATTCAACTAATTGCGACATTATAGATGGTGAAATTAAACTTGGTGTTCCTCCGCCGATAAAAATGGAGTCAATAGATAAAGTATTTTTATGATTAGCGTAGAGCCTTATTTCTTTGAATAGCGCTTCAAAAAAAGAGGGAATAGTTTCATCTCTATCAGCTACTGAATAAAAATCGCAATACATGCATTTTATTCTGCAATAGGGGATATGGATATATAAGCCAGACAAGAAAGATTTATTTGTCAGCTAAACTATTTATATCATCTCTAATTAAAATTAGAATGGCAGATTGCGGAACAATAAGATAGTCTTCATTTTCTATTTTTATTTCAATTGATGCTTTATTTAAAAATAAAGCCATATCACCAACATCTGCTTGGGTAGGAATATATTTTATTGATGAGTTATCATTTGCTGACCAAGGTTCATCTATATTTTCCTCAGGGTTGCCTAATGGAATGCCAGGTCCAACTTCAACAATAACACCGCTTAGAATCTCTTGTTTTTCGATAACGCTTGGAGGAAGGTATAAACCTGCTTTTGATTTTTTTTCACCTTTGTCTGGCCTAATAAGCACTCGGTCCCCCACAACAAGTATCTGTTTATTTTTGCTACGCATAGTTTAAATTAGCAATTTTTAGTATGTTAGTTCAAGTTGCAGAAATTCTTGAAAATAGATGATATAAAAGCGAAATTCAGATAATGGAACTAAAAATAAAGTTGGTGCATACTCAAAAAGAACGGGAAGATATTCTTAAAATAAGAAAAAGCGTTTTTATCGATGAACAGAATATACCTATTGAAATTGAAATTGATGCATTTGAAGAAAGCGCAAATTATATCATTGCCTATATGGATGAAGTGCCTGTTGGTACGGCGAGATGGCGAGAGGTCGATAATGATATAAAACTTGAACGATTTGCGGTATTGAAAAACTATCGAAAAAAAGGAATTGGAAAACAATTAACTAAATTTATTATTGATAAAATCCCTAAAGAGAAAATGATCTTTCTTAATAGCCAAAAATCTGCTATTGGATTTTATCAACAAGTTGGATTTGACACTGTGGGGCCATTTTTTGAAGAAGCGAATATATTACATCAAAGAATGATTTTTTCAAGAAACTCAGCAATGAAACCATAGATTTTCTATCGCATTTTTCTCTTATATTCTATTTTGATACTTAGCGATAAAAGTCAAAGATAAATTAATGTCTAAATCAATATATAAACGCATGGGTCGATTAATGATTTCCTATTGGCCCTATATTCTATTGTCATCATTATCGGCAATAATTTTTGTGTTGCTAAACGGTATATCTATTTGGCTTACTGCAACTTTGATCAATAATATATTATTAGACTTTGATTCTATTCTTCAGTCCCAGTCTGAATGGGCAGCTAAAGATATTCTCACTCCAAATGAAGCTCTAAAATATTGGACAAACCTCGCAATTTTAAGAGAAACCCCCTCTGAATCTTTAAAGGTGCTATGCCTTACAATATTGGCCGTTTTCTTTATAAAAAATATCTTCCTTTATTTAAAAAATATACTTCTTTACATGGTTCAATTGAATATCGTTAAGGATATAAGAGATCGTTTATATAATCATATCCAAGGACTATCAATGGGCTATTTCAATAAGGAGAAAAGTGGCTCAATAACTTCGATATTAATTAATGATGTTGAGCAGCTACAAGGTGCGCTATCTGTTGCTTTTCAAAAACTATTTGTCGAGCCAATTAATATCTTAACATTTGCATCCTTGTTATTTATCATTAGTTGGAAATTGGCATTAATTGCAATCATAATTATACCGTTAGCTGGTATTGCTATCATTGCAATTGGTAAAAGTATTCGTAGAAAATCAAGACGAACTCAAAAGAAAATTGCTCAGATTATGCAAATTCTCAGCGAAACCCTTAGCTCAATAAGAATCGTTAAGGCATTTGTTAATGAAAAAGAAGAGATCAAAAAGTTTTCAAAAGAGACTTCAAATTATCTCATGCTACATCTCAAGCGAGCCAGACTAGATTTAATTGCAGCGCCAATTACAGAAAGCTTTGGCGTAATTATTGGCGTTATCCTTTTATGGTATGGAGGTTCTGAAGTTATTATGCAAAGAGGGCTCATTCCTGAGGACTTTATTCGTTTCATTTTAATATTATTTGCTATTCTAGGACCAATTAAGCAGATGAGCAATGTCAATATTAGGATTCAGACTGGCGCTGCCTCAGCGGAACGTATTTTCAATTTACTCGATACTGAACCGCAAATTGTTGAAATAAAAGACCCCGTAGATTTAGGCCATTTTAAAGATTCACTTGAATTTAATGATGTTCATTTTGAATACATTGAAGGAAGTGGACCTGTTTTAGATAAAGTTAGTTTTAAGATAAATAAGGGAGAAGTTGTCGCTCTTGTTGGACCAAGCGGATCTGGTAAATCAACAATTGCAGATCTAATTCCAAGATTTTATGATACAGGTTCTGGGTCAATAACAATAGATGGAACCAATATCAAGGAAGCTTCCCTTTCTTCTTTACGAAACAATATGGGTATCGTAACTCAAGAAGTAATTTTATTCAACGATACAATCAGAAATAATATTGCTTATGCGCAACCGGACCAAAGAGACGATGCAATTAGGAATGCTGCCGAAGCAGCAAATGCTCTAGGGTTTATTGAAAAAACAACAGATGGTTTTGATACGGTTGTTGGTGAAAGGGGTGTTAAATTATCAGGGGGTCAAAAGCAGCGAATTGCCATAGCTCGTGCATTATTAAAAAATCCTTCAATATTAATCCTTGATGAGGCAACATCTGCTTTGGACGCAGAATCTGAAAAGAAAGTTCAAAAGGCGATAGAATCATTAATGAAGGATAGAACGGCGCTTGTAATTGCTCATAGGCTATCGACTGTACAAAATGCAGATAAAATTATAGTAATTGATAATGGAAATGTTATTGAGGTTGGTTCTCACCATGATTTATATGAAAAAGATGGTCTTTATAGACGCTTGTATGATATTCAATTTGATTAAATAAGGATGAAAAAATTAAACATTTTTTTTAGCA
>CAYLUE010000020.1:0-25330 GCA_964386795.1 uncultured bacterium | reverse complement strand
ATTGATCTGCCAACCGGATATAAGCTTCCCTTGAAAAGAGCCAAAGTATATTTTCAAATCGTTACAAGATTAACCATAGAGAGTATTGAGCTTCATTTTATGAATATTAATCATATATATAGCTCAACCAATCATGAGCCTTCGCACTATATAATGAACGGGATAGTTAGAGGTGTCGAATTAAAACCAACTGGTTTTCCACAGTTAACTGCTGATGATATTATAAAATATAAATTTTTGATGACCTATGGTACGCCTAAAGAATTTTCTGGAGGATTTCATCACTATCAAAGTAAAAATACTACCTTAAAAGTTAGAGACCTTGACTCGAGACATGTTCAAATTCAAATGAATAGTCCAGAAATAGATAAAAAACTTCTTATAGCTATTGATGATATGTATTCTGAAGAGGGAATTGAATATCAGAAAAAGCTACTATTAAGATCGATCGATTTTTAATTACTTTCCAAAAATGACATTTCGGGGTCTTATCTTCATTGTCCCAATATTGGGATATAGTCAAAATTTGACTGTTTCTGAAATTATCCATAAGGGTAATACTATCACCAAAGATTATATTATTTCTAGAGAAATCCAGCACGGAAAAGGAATGCCTCTAGATAGCACTATTGCCGAAGAAGATAGAAACAGGTTGCTTAACCTTGGAATTTTTGCAGATGTCAAATGGCGCGCAATACCATTAGAGAATATGACATTCAAATTAGAATATCAGATTATTGAAAACGATGACTTCTTTGGAGGGAGATTTCTTGGCGCTGCCCTACCTGCTTACGATGAGAAAACTGGATGGTCTTTCACCGGGGGCGGGTTTTTAAAAAATTTTCGTGGACGCAATGAACAAATTGGAACAGGGTTTTCAGTTGGGGGTTTTACTACGATTGCTTTTGCGTATATGAACCCTTGGATCACAGGTGACCACGTTTCTTTTGGATCTGATATAGTAAAGAATAAATATGACCACCCTTTTTTAAACTATAACATAGAAATACAAAGTTTTGAAGTAAATCTAGGAAGATATTTTGGATATCAAAGAAAGACTTCTATAGGATTTGAAGCTGAAGAATTTCGATTTATGAATGATACGTCTTTCTCAAAATATCAATATATAGCCCCACAGGGATCATTTGCTTACGACACTAGAGATTTATATGATAATCCAAGAAAAGGTATTTTGTTAAGAGAGCTGTTTTTTAGTCGATTTGATTTAAAAGGGAAAGTAGAAAACAATATCACCTGGATTCAATCGTTCAGCATTTATAGACAGCTAAGTAAAAATAATGATGTCAATCCATGGATTTTAGCTTGGGGTGCTACCATGCAAATGAATATTGGCATTAAAGATGAGAGGTTCATATCCGCGATGGGTAGCGGCAATACAATAAGAGGATTTGGCTATCCAAATAGAATTACCTTCAGCAATTCCGATCAGTTTTACCGGTTTGGTTTTAACAATTACCATACCTCACTTGAGCTGAGAAAAATTATTATCCCGAGAAAAGTAATTGCAGATCGCTACGAATTTGGAGCAACTATTGCTGGCTTTATTGATTATGGAGCCGCAACGCAGGACGAATTTTCATCGTTAGTTGATTCTAAAGGCCTAATGAGCACAGGAATATCATTTCAATTTGAAGGTCCTTGGCCAAGCATTATTCGCATAGACTATGGATGGGGATTTTATAATGGGAAAAGAAAAGATAACGCAATGCACCTTGAGATTGGACATAAAATATAGACATATGAGAAAAAATAATTTTAGAAATATAGCGATTATTGCCCATGTTGACCATGGGAAGACAACTCTTGTAAATGGCATGCTTAAGCAAAGTGGCGCATTTAAAGAGCATCAAGCAGTTGAAGATAGGGTTATGGATTCTATGGATCTTGAAAAAGAGCGCGGGATCACAATCACAGCTAAGAATACTGCAATATTCTACAACGATATAAAGATAAACATTCTCGATACTCCTGGGCACGCAGATTTTGGTGGTGAAGTAGAGAGAAGCTTGAATCTAGTTGATGGGGCGCTCTTATTAGTTGATGCGAGTGAAGGTCCTTTGCCGCAGACACGGTTTGTATTAAAAAAGGCACTAGAACAATCATTACCAATCATTGTAGTAATCAATAAAATTGATAGAGCTGATGCACGCATAGATGAGGTGATTAATGAAGTTTATGATTTATTCATAGATCTTGATGCTTCAGATGATCAAATAGAATTCCCAATAATTTATACTGATGCAAAATCAGGAATTGCGCATAATAAATTTGGCGATAATTCAACAAATTTGATTCCGCTTTTTGAATCAATTGTATCAAAAATTAGTGGGCCAGATGTATCCGATGATGGAGTACCTCAATTTCTTATAACTAGTCTTGATTATGATTCTTATGTTGGCCAAATAGCTGTTGGTCGCCTAAACAATGGGACTCTTTCATTAAATCAAAATTATGCACTATGTATGAAGGATGAAATTAGAGCTAATCAAAAATTTTCTGCACTCTATACATTTAAAGGATTAAATAAAATTCCTGTCGATCAAGTGGAGTCTGGGGATATTATTGCATTTTCAGGAATTGAAAATATCAATATTGGGGATACGGTTTCTGATAATGAAAAACCAGAACCACTTCCACGTATAGAAGTTGACGAACCAACCGTTTCCATGCTTTTTTATGTAAATAATAGTCCTTTTGCTGGCCAAGATGGAAAATATTTAACCTCGAGACATTTATCTGAAAGATTAAATAAAGAAATATTGAGCAATGTTTCTTTGCAGGTAATCCCAACTGAAAGACCAGATGTTTTTGAAGTTAGAGGTAGGGGCGAGCTTCAAATGGCAATATTAATAGAAACCATGAGAAGAGAGGGATTTGAATTTATGGTTTCCAAGCCAAAGGTAATCACTAAAGAAAAAGATGGTAAAGTGCTAGAGCCAATGGAGAAAGTTTTTTTAGATGTCCCTGAAGATAAGGTTGGAGTATTAACAGAAAAGCTATCTTCACGAAAAGGGAAAATGACCAATCTTCAAAATCATGGAAGCGGTAGGGTCAATATGGATTTCTTAATTCCATCACGCGGATTAATTGGATTCAGATCACAATTCATGACTGATACACAAGGAGCTGGTATAATGAATACATTATTTGAAGGCTATGAACCTTGGTATGGACCAATTCCACAGCGTATTTCAGGAGCTTTAGTGGCTGATCGAAACGGGAAGGTCACTACATATGCTTGTGTAGGAATGGCGGATAGGGGAGAGCTTTTTACTCCGGTTGGTACCGATGTCTATGATGGAATGATCATAGGGGAAAGAAATAGAGAGGGAGACTTAAGTGTTAATATTTGTAGAGAAAAAAAATTGACAAATATGAGAGCAGCTGGCTCAGATAATACGGTAACTCTTCGACCGCCTAAGCGATTATCATTAGATCAATATGTTGAGTTTATTGCAGAAGATGAGCTAGTAGAGGTCACCCCAGAAAATATTCGTCTTAGAAAAATGGAGCTGGATCAAAACAAAAGAATAACTATGAAAAGAAAAGAAAAATACTCTACATAGTAAAAAAACTATAAGTCATAAATCAATATTGTAGATTTATATTATGATTAACTAAATTATTAATGATGAAATATCTAAAGTATTTTATAGCACCATTTACAGTTATGGCAGGGATTTTCTTTATTTTACAAGGGAAGCATTATCCCACAGCGTTCTTCCTAGGGTATTCACTTTTTGTTATTTTGGGTGATTATTTAATTAAAGAAGATTCATCTGAATATGAATATAAATATCCTTTTTTGCTGGACCTTTCTATATATATCAACCTGCCATTATTATTTGTGTTTATATCGATATCAGTTTTCTCTCTAAGTCCACAGTCTTCTTTTCTTTTTTCTTCTATTTTTAGCGATTCATATAATCTGCATCTCGCTGCAACTAGGAATTCATTCACGTTTTTGGATTCGGCTTCCCTAGTTATTTTATCGGGTTTGTTTATTGGCATGATGGGAACCGTTACAGGGCATGAGCTTGTGCATCGAACAAAAAATAAATTTGATATGTTTATGGGTAATTGGTTATTGGCATTTTCATGGGATTGCACCTTTGCGATAGAGCATGTATATGGACACCATAAGAACGTTGCAACATCTATTGACCCTGCGACAGGTAAAAGAGGTCAAAATATTTATAAATTTATCATTAAAGCTATTTTTATCGAACATAGAGATGCTTGGATAATTGAATACAATCGATTAAAACTAGCCAAGAGAACCATTTTTAGTTATAAAAATAGAATGCTTATAGGTTACCTAAGAAGTATAACGATTACTTTGCTTGCCTATCTAGTTGGCGGCACAATTGGCATGCTCATGTATCTATTAATTTCATTTATAGCAAAATCACTTTTAGAATTAATTAATTTTGCTGAACATTATGGATTAGTTAGAGTTGAGGGACAGCCAGTTCACCCTAGGCACTCATGGAATTCAAATGCTACACTAAGCAGTCTTTATTTATACAATGTTACAAGACATTCATCCCACCATGAAAAATCTCATTTGAAATACTGGGAATTAAAATCATACAAAGATTCACCAATTATGCCGCAAGGGTATTTGACCATGCTGTACTTGGGCTTAATAGCTCCATTTATTTTCCATAGAGTCATGGCTAAGAAATTGATTGAATGGGATGAGATATATGCTTCCGATGAAGAGCGAGCACTCGCAAAAGAACAGAATAAAAATAGTGGAATCCCCTTATTGGTAAATAGCTTATAAAGCTAGAAAATCTGAAATTAATTAATCAATATTTAAAATGTTTAATTTGTTCTCCCTCATCTCCAATGCGGGTCATTGCTTCAATTCCCATATTGATATGTAGATCTACATATTTGCGAGTAACTTCAGCATCTTTTTCTTGAGTTTTTATTCCTTCTGGCGTCATAGGAGTATCGCTAACAAGGAGAAGGGCTCCCCTATTGATTTCATTTGCAAATCCTGTGATAAAGATTGTTGCGGTTTCCATATCAATTCCCATTACGCGAACTTTACGTAAATACTTTTTAAACTCTTCATCATGCTCCCAAACTCTTCGGTTTGTAGAATAAACTACACCAGTACGGTACTCAATTTTATTATCTACTAAGATTTCTGAAACATACTTATGAAGCTTAAACGATGGCATTGCGGGTACCTCTTGAGGAAAATAATCATTACTTGTACCTTCACCTCTAATAGCTGCTGTTGGTAGAATAAAATGTCCAATATCAGTAGTTTTCTTTAGACCTCCACATTTTCCTAAGAAAAGAACGCCTTTTGGGGCCACACATGATAATAAATCCATGATCGTTGCAGCATTGGCGCTACCTATACCAAAATTAATTATACTTAAACCTTCAGAGTTAATTGCGGATGTCATGGGACCTCCTAGGCCATTGATTTTTACATCAAATCTTTCTGCAAATTTTTCAACATAGTTTTGAAAATTTGTTAATAGAATCCAATCTCCATATTGTTTTGGATTAGTTCCGGTGTAACGTTTTAACCAGTCATAGGTTATATCTTTTTTATTTTTCATTAGATTTTTTCCTTTTAAAAAGCATAGCTTTTTCAAATTGATTTTCATCCCCATTTCTAAGGCGTTGAATATTACTTCGATGGGTAAAGATTATGAACCAAGGTACTAATAGACTAAAGACCATTATTGAAAGGGGGGCTGGCGTTAATCCTAGAAAGGGAGGGAGCAAAAATAATAGCACAGGCAATGAACAGGAAGCAATTATCGATGCTAAAGAAACATAGCCAGTTAACATAATTACAATTATTGCAATCCCTAAACAGAACGGAAATACAGTTGGGAATAGGGCTATCATCATCCCTCCAAGAGTTCCGACACCTTTACCTCCTTTAAATCCTCCAAAAATTGTATAGGTATGTCCAAGAACCGCTGCAAATCCACATAATATTTGCACTACACCAAGATCAGAAATAGTTTGTAGTTCAAAAAAGGTTGTAGCAAAAATTGCAGCAGGAAACCAACCTTTTAAGACATCGATAATAACTACAATCAATGCAGGCTTCCACCCAAGCACTCTGAATACATTTGTACCACCAGCATTGCCGCTCCCGTGATCGCGAATATCAATACCTTTTAAAATTCTACCTACTATGATGCTTGTTGGTATGGACCCTGTGATATAGCTTGCAAAAAGCAATAATATTAAAGATATATATTCATTCATAATTATTGATTATCTATAATTTGGATTGAAAAAACTAACCCCCCAGGCCCAGCATGTACAGCAAGCGCTGGCCCCATTTCAGCAATAATAACATTATTGGATCCATAAATATTTTTCAGGTCATCGGCCCATCTTAATGCATATTTTTCCATTTTGGCATGAGCAATTCCAATTCGCACAGCAGTGTTTGATGGAATTTTATTCTCAACAAACTTTCTAAATTTATTAGCTTTATTTTTGTTTCCAAATGTCACCCCTATAGCTTTTAGAGTACCGCTTGAATCAAATGAAAGAACAGGATTTAATCTAAATAGGTTTGCTATCTTTTTTATCTTTTTTGAAATTCGTCCCCCTTTAACTACGTTATCCAAAGTCTCAAGTCCTAGGAATACAGATGTATTTTTTACAGCCTTGTCTACACTAGAAAATATTTCATCTATATTTTTATCAGCCTTAACTGCCTCCGCAACGCTTAATGCAATTAAACCTAATCCAATAGATGCATTATAGGAATCAACTACTTTAATTGGAAATTTTGGTATTGCTTTAGATGCGGTTAGCGCAGACTGAAATGTACCGCTAGAGCTAGCAGAGATATGAATTGAAACTGCAGATTCATAATGATTGGAAAGAAATTTATATTGTCTTCTAAAATCACCAGGTGATGGCTGCGAGGTTTGTGGATGAATTGGATTATTATCCAATTCATCCCAAAATTCTGAAGGTGAAAGGGATACCTTATCAACATAATGAGTATCACCAAAATTTAGTCGAACTGGAACCATGTGAATATTATAATCATCAAGAATTTCTTCAGGTAAATCTCCGCCTGAATCAATTATTATTGCAGTAGAGGAGTGTTGTGAATGGGCATCAGCTTGTTGTTTGATCATGTCATCGGTCTTTTCACCTTGAACAGTACCAAACTCACTGCATATCTCAAAAACTTTACGCGGCTCATCGGAATGTATGTGGACTTTTGCTTTTATTTTTGTTCCAGCAAGAACAATACTATCCCCAACATCCATTAATTTTTCTTGAATAAGTCGTCGAGGTATCTGATCTCCTAGAATAATACATTCTGTACAATATCTATATTTTTCATTTAATGTTGCATCTATTTCATCGCTGTCATCAATCACTTTCAAATCTGTTTCTGTTATTATTCCTGAATCAATAAATTCTTGAACACCTTCAAGCAAATCTACAAACCCTTGGGCGCCGGCATCCAATACTCCAGCTTTTGCTAGAACCTCTAAATGCTTAGGAGTGTCTTCCAATGATTTTTGAGCGATGGTAAGGCTTTTTGAGAGTAATAGTTTTATATCATTAGTTTCTTTGGAGAATTTGAGTAGAGCCTCACTCCAATCGCGCATAACAGATAATATTGTACCTTCTTTTGGCTTAATTAATGCATCATAGGCATAATCTTTTGCATGGATTGCAGCTTCTGCTAAGTCTGATGCAAATAATATAGTTTTGTCTTTTATTCCATCAGCGAACCCTACAAAGAATTGAGCTAGTATGGCTCCAGAATTTCCTCTTGCTCCATCTAATGCACTATCAGCGATTGACATGCTCATTTTATTTATATCGCTATAGGCTTTATTACGAATTACCTCTTCAATAGTAGTTAAGGTGTAAGCCATATTTGTTCCCGTATCGCCATCAGGAACTGGAAAAACATTAATTTTATTCAAGTATTCTTGTCGAGATACTACGCGCTTAAGACCAGCATTTAAAGATCTATGCAAACGAACACCATCAATATAATTTATTCCCATATCAATCCTTTAAATCAGGCAATTTATCGCTAATTGACACATTATTATCAAGGATGCCACCTGAAACAATCGTTCGCAATCCAGATTCTACCGAAATATTCGGGTGGATAGCATCTTTTTTAGGAACAATAATAAATACACCCGATGTTGGATTAGGAGTGGTAGGCACAAATAAGTGATAAAAGATATCACCTTTCTTATTCTTTGATTCATTGGTAACAAACGCCATTGTCCAAAGTCCTTTTCTAGGATATTCAATTAAAATAACACGTTGAAATGATTTCGCTGCAGAGCCGGAGAAAGCCCCAGTTATTTGCTTAATTGAATTATATATTGTGCTGACAATTGGAACTCTAGCTACAATAATCTCACTCCATTTTAAAATTGTCCTACCGAGAACATTTGTAACGAATAGGCCAATTACAAAAATAAATAAAATTGTTAAAATTATTCCTAGTCCAGGAATTTCTATCCCTACCAATTTCAATAGAGGCTCTGCTAAGCGATTAAGAAAATCAAAGAGGAGTCGAATAATCCAATAAGTAGCCATAATTGGCATAAGAGCAATTAGCCCTGCAAGAATTCGTCTTTTAATGATTTGCCACATAGTATTATTTATCTGAAAGTTAAATGACACTTTCCATCTTCAGAAGATATTTTTTTATGCTTAAACCACCCCCATAACCACCCAAATTTCCATTGGCGGCGACTACTCTATGGCATGGAATAATTATTGGAATCAAATTCTTTGCATTTGCCGATCCTACAGCACGATATGCATTAGGACTTCCAGTTTCTATTGCAATTTCCCTATAGGTTCGAACCTCTCCATATGGAATTTTCATTACAGTAAATAATACTTTCTGATAGAAAGAAGGCATTGAGATATCAACTTTAATATCAAAATTTTTTTTATTATTGGAAAAATAATCATTGATTTGCCTTATTGGTTTTTTTAATGAAACCTTATCTTCTACTAAACTATAATTATCTTTTTTCTGTTCGATTTCTGATAATAATGCTGGGATTTTTTTCTCAAAAACAATGCGTCTTAATCCTTTTATAGATTGGACTAACATCAGTTCACCGATTGGTGTTTTAATCATTGCGTATCTATATGATTGCAAGTTATACCTATCCAGTGCTTTTCGAAGGAGAACTTACAAGATACCCACCAGCAATAATTAGAACTGATCCAATAATTGCAAGTGCCGGGAGAGCTTCTCCCAAAAAAAACCAACCCACTACTGTTGCGATAATAGGAGGATAAAAAGCAGTATAGCTTATTTGAGTTACAGGGAGATGGTTAAATAGCCATATATATATGCCCCATGTCATTACAGTCCCTGGAACAGTCAGGAAAAAAATAGCAAATAAGTTTTTATCATCCATTGGAATAAAAGCATTATTCTCAAAAATTAATGCACATATTAAAAATAATACCCCAGAAAAAGTCATGCCAACCGCATTTAAATGATACGAATTGATTAAGCCCTTTTGCATTTTTAAATAAACATTCGGCCAAGCTGCAAGGACTACAGATAATAAAATAGCAATAATCCCAAATGTTGCTTGCCTTCCACCTAGCATATCTCGTTCATAAAATAAGAGTATTGTTCCAAATAGACCTATTAACATCCCAAAAGTTTTCTTTTTATTTAGGCGATCATCTGGTAAATATAAATGCGCCATCATTGCTACGCATATAGGTAATAAACTCCAAATTATTGCACCAAGATTAGAATAAACATATTTTGCTCCCCAATAGGTGAGAAAATAACAGAGAGAAAAATTAAATAAAGTGAACAATAAATAGACGTTCTTAAGATCTGTGGTTAGTTCAACTTTATGACCTTTAATAAAATACATGATCCAAAAAATTATTCCCGCAATAGAGAATCGAATTGAAAGACCAGTATATAATGGCATTTCAGCAAGGCTAATCTTTAGATACATCCATGTAAATCCCCAGAGGATACACATCAATGCATAGAGCATATAGACTTTTGTTTTCATAAAAAAAAAGCTCTGATTTTACAGAGCCTTCCTAAAGTTTAAACTAAAATTAATAAAGTTATTTTTTTGCATTATCATGTAGAAAAATTACAAGTGTGCTAGCAATATACACTGATGAGTATGTTCCAATAATAACTCCAACAATCATAGCAAAAGCAAAGTTATGTATTACTTCACCACCAAAGAGCCACAAAATAAATACTACTACAAAAGTAGTGAGCGATGTGATGATAGTTCTTGAAAGTGATTTATTAATACTTTGATTAACAATATCAGTATATGATTCACGCCTAGATGATTTTAGATTTTCACGAATTCTGTCAAAAATAACAATAGTATCATTTAATGAATATCCTACAATCGTAAGAAAAGCTGCAATTATTGGCAGGCTAACTTCATAGGATAGCAGCGAAAACATACCTAATGTAATGAGAACATCATGGGATAATGCTGCGATAGCTCCCAATGCAAACTTGAATTCAAAACGTATTGATATGTAGAGAAGAATTAGACCTAGCGCTGATAAGATTGCCATAATCGCTTTTCCGCTAAGCTCCGATCCAATTTTGGGACTTATTACACCTTTGCTGAGTACAAATTCGGTCATGTTTGCAGGGACTTTGTTAGGAAATGATTCAAATAGATGAACCGCGATTTTTTGCGCAAAATTTGATGGTGAATTTTCAATGTGAGGAACGCGGACTGATACAGCAGTTTTATCACCAAAATGCTTTACCTCTTCTCTGCTAAAGTCAAATTTTTGACCATCAATATTAATGGTACCCATTTTTGAACGCACTTCTTCAACGTTGATATCTTCAGTATACTGAACCGCTACAAATGTTCCGCCTTTAAAATCGATGCTTAACTTAGGGCCTCCATTAATAACAAGAGAGATTATACCAGCAAGAGCTATCAGACCCGATAGAGCAAGTGCGAATGATTTTTTGCCCATAAAATCAAAATTTGAATTCTTTAAAATTCTCATATACTAAGTTTTGAAAAACCTTTACGATTTACAAATGCATTAAAAATTGTTCTAGTCACAAAAATTGCCGTAAACATTGATATCAGTATTCCCCAAAACAAAACAGTTGCAAATCCACGAATAGGGCCAGTGCCGAATTGCCATAACACTAATGCAGCAATCAATGTTGTCATATTTGCATCAATAATTGTTGTCAATGCGCGATCATAGCCGCCATCAATAGCAGCTTTTGCAGTTTTTCCTTTATCGAGCTCTTCTCGAATACGTTCAAAAATAATTACATTCGCATCAATTGACATTCCAACCGTTAATATTAATCCTGCAATTCCAGGAAGTGTAAGGGTGGCATGAAGTGAAGCCAATATCGCTAGAACAAGTACAATATTCCAAATCAACGCAAAATCAGCTATAGTTCCAGCTGTTCGATAATAAAGAATCATAAATAATAATACAATAGCAAGGCCGATCAATATTGATTGAGTTCCACTTTTTACTGAATCTGCTCCTAAGGATGGGCCAATAACTCTCTCTTCAACTATATCAACAGGCGCAGGTAGCGCACCAGCTCTTAAAACAATTGCTATATCTTTTGCCTCATCAATACTTGCAAATCCTTCTATAAGAGTTCCACCTCCAGATATTTTCTCTCGAATATTTGGAGCCATATGTACTTTTTTATCTAGAACAATAGCAACTTGCCTACCAATGTTCGAACCGGTCATAATCGCCCATTTTCTAGCGCCATCAGAGTTCATTGAAAGATTTACAATTGGTTGGCCAGCAGAAGTTGTTCCTTGAGGCCCTAAGTTAGCTTTTGCTTCTTCGACAACACCACCGGTTAGCTCAGCTTGATCATCTAATAGATATAGGGCATACATTTTTTCAACCGATCCATCTGTAAGCGCATATTCCTCAGCTTTATGGCTAAAGAGAAAATTAGCACCTATGGATGCTAATCGTTCTTGAACTTCAGGTTTTTCTATCAATTTTTTTATTGCATACGCATTTTTCTCAGGAACACCGATTGAATTACCTAAGCTTCTTAGCATTGATGAAAATGGTCGTTCTGCAAAAATATCCTCATCTACGATAGCAGAGTCTGCTTCTTCACTAGGCTCTGCTGCTCCAAAAAGTTCACTCACAGATACAGCTTGATCATTACTAATAGGATCTAGTTTCTTATTTTCAGACTTCAATTCTTTTGCGACAGAAGCTACGGATTTATCTTTTTTGAGAATCTGATCAATTTTAATCATCAGATCATTGGTTGCAGTAACATCTTTTACCAAGTAGAATTCAAGAAGCGCCGTGCTTTCAAGGAGGGAACGAGCTCGCTCAGAATTTTGAACACCAGCTAACTCAACAATTATACGTTGATTACCTTGCTTTTGAATGGTTGGCTCAGCCACACCGAATTGATCAATACGATTTTGAAGAATCTCCAATACACGATTAATGGCATCTTCCGCCTCTTCTTTTAAAGCACTAGTGATATCATTTGTACTTGATCCATAGTCATAATAGTACCTGGAAAGTTTTAATTGCTTTTTATCAATAAGCACAGAAAATAAATCAAAGAAGTCTGCTTCTGGGGAAGCTGAAATTTCTTTGCGGATATTCTCAAAGACCGAAGAAAGTTTTTGATCCTTATTAATTGCAATATTTTCAATAAGCGTAGGGATATCCACTTCAAGAGCAATATACATTCCGCCTTTGAGATCAAGCCCTTGTTTGATTGCTCGAGATTCTAAGATTTCAAGATTGCCTTGTTCGGAAAGAGTACTTTTTTCATCTTCAGATAAAGTTTGAAGTTTAATGCTTGGCCATAGCGACCAGATTCCCCATACAAGGACTAATCCTATTAGTAAAAATCGCGGTGTTAATTTATTTTGCATAAAATATATTATTAATTGCTTTAAGGACGGGGAATATACTCTTGGATTTACCTATTGAACAAGCATGTGAACGAATTATTATACAATATTGAATTTTGCACCTATTTTTTTAAAAGCGTCTAGGGCTTGATCTAGGTGCGATTCAGTCATTGCAGCAGAGATTTGAACTCTTATTCTAGCCTCATTTTTAGGAACAACTGGGTAGAAAAATCCAATTACATAAATTCCCTCTTTTAGTAAATCTGCAGCCATTTTTTGAGCAATCTGAGCATCATAGGTCATGATTGGGATAATTGGATGCTCACCTTCTTTTGTTTCAAAGCCAATCCTAGAAATTTCTTTACGGAAATATTGTGTATTTTGTTCAAGCTTATCCCTTAATTCTGTTGATGTTGAAAGTATTTCAAAAGCCTTAATACCTGCAGAGGTTATTGCAGGGGCGAGAGTGTTTGAAAAAAGGTAGGGTCTTGAGCGTTGGCGTAATAAATCTATGAATTCCTGCTTACCAGTCGTAAAGCCACCTGAAGCTCCACCAAGCGCTTTGCCAAGCGTTGAAGTCCAAATATCAATTTTTTCCATAACATTATGGTACTCTGCAGACCCTCTTCCCGTCTTTCCGATAAATCCAGTGGCATGGCTATCATCAACCATAACTATTGCATCATACTTTTCTGCAAGTGCAGTTATTTGGTCAAGCTTTGCTATGTAACCATCCATTGAGAAAACACCATCTGTTGCAATTAAGCGTATTTTTGCATTTCGCGATTTGATTAGTTGCTTCTCTAAATCTTCTATATCATTGTTTTTATAACGATATCGTTGGGCCTTGCAAAGTCTAATGCCATCAATAATTGAAGCGTGATTTAATGCATCAGAGATGATAGCATCATTTGGTCCTAAAAGCGTTTCAAAAAGTCCACCATTTGCATCAAAGCATGATGTATATAAAATAGTATCTTCAGATCCAAAGAAATGAGAAATGGTTTTTTCGAGATCTTTGTGTATGGTTTGGGTTCCACAAATAAAACGCACAGATGCCATACCAAATCCGTATTTATCTAATGCTTCTTTTGCAGCAGAAATCAGGTCTGGATGATTAGCGAGACCTAAATAATTATTGGCGCAAAAATTAAGCACGTTTAAACCTTGGTCTGTCGATATATCAATACTTTGCGAAGAGGTGATCGGCCTTTCAACCTTATAAAGCCCTTCCTCTTTAATATCTGCAATAATTTTCTTAAAAGAATTCACCACTCTAAAACGACTTTTCCGCAATTTCCTGATTTTAATACTTCAAAGGCATCTTGGAAATCATCAATATTGAATCGATGCGTTAAAACCTCTGAGATTGATAAGCCACCTCTAACCATTTGAGTCATCTTGTACCATGTATCATACATTTCTCTCCCATAAATACCTTTAATATTGAGCCCTTTAAAAATAACATCATCCCAGTTGATCTTTGTTGATTTTGGTAGCAGTCCTAATAGTGCAATATTTCCACCATTATACATATGATCAATCATCTGATTAAAAGCTTCTGGGTTTCCAGACATTTCAAGCCCTATATCAAAACCATGATTAATATTGAGATCTTCAAAAACATCCTTTATTTTTTCTTTTTTTGGGTTAATTGTTCTTGTAGCTCCTAGCTTTAATGCCAGATTTAATCGATAATCATTTATATCGGTGATTACAATATTTCTTGAGCCAGAGAATTTGCAAATGGCTACAGCCATGATCCCTATGGGACCTGCGCCAGAAATCAATACATCTTCGCCAGTTAGATTATACGTAAGTGCCGTATGAACAGCATTCCCAAATGGATCAAAAAAAGCTGCAATTTCCGATGAGATATCTTTATGAATAGCCCATACATTTGATTCGGGAATAACTAAATATTCAGCAAATGCTCCATTTCGATGAATTCCAATCCCAATAGTTTTATGACATAGATGACGTTTTCCAGCTCTGCAATTTCGACAATACCCACAAGTTAAATGCCCTTCTCCAGAGACGCGATCCCCCACCTTGTAATGCGATACACCTGCTCCAATTTCTTCAATAACCCCACAAAATTCATGCCCTACGATTAGCGGTAATTCAAGATTCTTTTGCGCCCATTCATCCCAGTCATATATATGCATATCGGTACCACAAATTGCAGTATGCGTTATTTTAATCTTTACATCATTTGTTTCGCATATTGGGTTATCGACATCTTCCATCCATATTCCCGCTTCCGGCGAACGTTTTACAAGTGCTTTCATAAGGTTTTTATATTCATTGATTGTTCCAAAAAATTTAATGGGTTATACTTACTATACACAATGGAATAAACTTAGGAGGTTAATATTCGTTTATGCGGATTCAGACCCAGTTTCTTATTATAAATATTATTGGTGGAATTGCTGTTCTTGGAGGCTATGTAATCGCATTAATAAATCATCCTGATACTAGAAGTGAACTTTGGGGTGGGGTACCAGAAAATTTACGATTTTGGATTACTTCATTTATGTTTATTTCTGCCTTTGGTTATTGCTTGGCAATGTATTATTTAATTTTTCAAGATGGATTAAGCTTGGATTTCTTTTGGGGAAAATTAAACGCCAATTTTATGAAAGGACTATTAATTATATTCCTTTTATCCGCCGCTTGTTGGATCCATACAACCTTTAGTTATTTAGAAACTGGAAATCAAGCTTTATGGACTTTTGTTCAAATCGAGCTTTGGATGACTGGAATTTCAATTTTTCTCATGATGATTGCTCTTGCTACAGCTAGCGGGATTAATAATAATTTTCTTCATACCTCATCCGTAATAGGTCTTCTTGCGATTTCCTTTCATTGTTTAGCGCTAGACGCAATGTTATGGATTAGTAGATTTCCTATTAAACATTGATTAATAAATAGCTATCTTTTGTCAGAATTAAAAAAATCATTAGGGCTCATTGATGGTATTTCATTATTAATTGGAATCACTATTGGTTCAGCTATTTTTGCCACACCTCAAATTATTGCATCTTATAGTGATTCATTTTTCAACATCATCTTGCTTTGGATAGTTGTTACTTTTTTTGTTTTTATCGGCTCATTGATTTATGCTGAACTAGGATCTCGTTTTCCTAATACCGGAGGTGAGTATATTTATATTAATAAGGCTTTTGGTCCTTTTTGGGGATTTATTTTTGGATGGTCTCAATTGTTAATTATTAGAACTAGCCCCGCTGCAGGAATAAGTCTAATTACTGCAAATTATATCGGATATTTTTTTGAAATGAATCAATTCCAAAAAAATATTGTAGCGATTACCATCATTATCATATTTGGTATAATTAATATTATAGGTGTTGAGAGAGCGAGCACATACAATAAATTTTCATCCGTAGTAAAGACAGTTGGGATTGTTGTATTTACATTTGCCGGGCTGATGATTTTTGGGGGAGATTTTTCGAATTTACCTGAGTCTATAAATTCTACTCAAAATTTAGGCCCTATAGGAAATGCGGTAGCTGCAATAATTTTAGTCTTATTCTCTTATTTGGGCTGGGACAGGGTTGGTTATGTTGCTGGAGAGATGAAGAACCCCAAAGATATTATTCCGCGTACGATGTTTTATGGAATTGGTACGATTGCGATTATATATCTTAGTGCAAATCTATTATATCACACTGTAATGGGATTAGAGGGAGTGAGAAATAGCAATATCGTTGCATCGGATACCGCATCTATCCTCTTTGGCAATGTAGGGGCTTCAATAGTATCAATGATTGTGATTATTTCAGCTACAGGAAGTATTAATGGTACAATGATGTCGGCTAGTAGACTATACTATGCCATGGCTAAGGATGGGTTATTATTTAGCTGGTTCAATCATATTCACCCAAGCTTTAAAACACCTACACACTCAATCATTGCCCATTGTATATGGGGAATAGTATTGCTTGTAGTCAGACAAAATTTTGAAACCATTGTGTCAGGAATGGTGTTTACGATTCTTATATTTTATATTGTGACTACTTTAGCTCTTTTTAAGTTTAGAAAATTAAATATTGGTCAAGGTGGATATCGTGTTCCGCTTTATCCATTATTGCCATTAGTATATCTAATTGGATTAATTGTACTCGTATCGTTAAGATTATTTTATCAATTTAATTTATCAATTCAGGATTTAAGTTTTGTACTGACAGGGGTACCAATTTATTTTCTTTTTTTTAAGCAGAAAGTTAATCGCTAACTTTAGCCCCATTATTTAACCAGATATAATCAATATGAGTAAAATTGTTTCATTAGCAAATCAAAAAGGCGGAGTTGGAAAAACAACTACCTCTGTTAATCTTGCAGTAAGTTTTGCAGTTTCAGAGGTAAAGACCTTGCTGATTGATTTAGATCCACAATCAAATGCTACGACAGGCCTGGAGGCATTGATAGAAAATCCTCAAGGAACAATTTATGATTCAATTGTTGGAAAAGAAAAAGCTTCGAATGTTATCAGCTCAACAAAATTGGATTGTTTAGATATCATTACTTCAACAAATGATCTAGTTGGAGCGGAAGTGGAATTAGTAAATCTAATGGCGCGCGAAAGGCAACTCGAAAAAGCATTGAAATCAGTACAAAAAAAATATGATTATATTTTAATTGACTGCCCACCATCACTTGGTTTATTAACTTTAAATGCGCTAACCTGTTCAAATTCAATAATCATTCCAATTCAGTGTGAATATTACGCCTTAGAAGGATTAGGTCAATTATTAAACACCTTTCGCTTGGTTCAAAGGAATTTAAACCCAAAGCTTGAAATCGAAGGCGTTCTGCTAACGATGTATGATTCTAGATTAAACCTTTCCAGTCAAGTAGCAGATGAGGTGAGAAGTTTTTTTAAGGACAAAATATTTGAAACCGTTATAAATCGGAATGTTCGTTTAAGCGAGGCGCCAAGCTTTGGAAAGCCAGCACTACTGTACGATGCAAATTCTACTGGTGCTCAAAATTATTTGTCCCTGGTTGAGGAGATATTACACAATGGCAACTAAAAGATTAGGAAAAGGACTTGAAGCTTTAATTCGTCCCAATCATACCATAAAAAAAGAAGATATAAAGCACTCTGGTGTTACGAAAATATTATTATCAAAGATTAAAACAAATCCTTATCAACCAAGAAAAGAGTTCAATAAGGACGCCTTGACTGACCTCGCTTCATCTATCAAGCAAAAAGGAGTTATTAGCCCAATTACTGTACGTGATGAGGGTAATGGTTATATTTTAATCGCTGGAGAGCGAAGACTTAGAGCCTCTAAGCTAATTAAGCTTAAAGAGATTCCAGCATACGTCATGGAAGTAAAAAATGATTCAGACATGATGCAAATAGCTCTTATTGAAAATATCCAAAGAGAAAATTTAAACCCAATGGAAGAATCTGAGGCATATGCATTATTAAATAATAAATTCAAACTCTCACAAAAAGATATTGCAAAGTCTGTTGGGAAAAATAGATCTACTATAGCAAATTCATTACGATTACTTCAGCTTCCTTCGGAAATACGCAAAAGCCTTAAGCAAGGTAAAATAACTGCAGGCCATGCTCGGGCCATTCTTTCTGTGCCCACTAAGTTTGGAATGCTGAAGCTTTGGAAGATGATTTTAAAGGATGGGCTATCTGTAAGGTCTGCAGAAAAAGCTGCTAAAGGCTCAGTTAAGATTAAGACAGGTAAAATAAAAAGCTTTAAAACAAAAAGTAAATCCATTCGTTCTTTAGAAGATGAACTGATTTCAATTCTTGGGACAAAAGTTAATTTGAATGCTAGAGGAAATAAATCCGGATCAATATCAATTGAGTATTTTACCCATGAAGATCTTGAGCGAATATTGGAATTATTACGAAGCATAGATAATTAAAAAATGAAACCGAGTAGATATACTTTTTTAATTGTACCTGACCATGATGGAGATAGTAGACGATTTTCAATATCAAGGAATGGAACACTATTTATTTTGATATCATTCATTATCACAATCGTAGCTGTAGTCTTTTCTTATATCTATCTTATTCCTGTCGCGGTTGACTATACACGCATGGATTATCGGTATAATGAAGTAATCGGTGAAAGAATTGAGGTTTTAGAATTATACAGAGATCTTGAAAGAATGAAGCAGATGGAAATAGTTGTTCAAAAAGCCTTAGGTATGGATCTTGGTGAAAGTGATTCTACTGATTCAGGGTTATCTAAGATGATGGATGATTACCCAATTAAATTAACCTATCTTGATAACGTACCATCTTTATTGCCAGCTGCAGGTGTTTTAACGCAAGATATGATAGTTTCCAATAAAGAGGATATTCGAGAGCATTATGGTGTTGACATTGCAGTTCCCCTAGGTGAGCCGGTAATGGCATCAGCCTCAGGACAAGTTGTATTTTCTGGATGGACGACTGAACTTGGAAACTTGGTGATTATTTATCATGGAAATGAGTATTTTACTTACTATGGCCACAATGAATTAATTTTAGTAAAACCTTACGAAAAAGTTAAGCGAGGTGATGTAATTTCAACTTCTGGAAATTCAGGAATAAGTTCAGGACCTCATCTTCATTTTGAAATTTGGAAAGATGGGGAACCTGTCGATCCTTTATTGTATTTTCCAGAGCTAAATCAATCAAATATTAGTGTGAAATAAATTATGGCTAAAAACGATTATAAAGATGTACATACAATGATTGGCACAGATGCTGTTATTCAAGGCAACGTTACCTGTCAGGGCGGTGTTGCTGTCTATGGAAAAGTATTTGGCGATGTTGTTTCAGAGGGGCCAGTACGCATTGCTCGCGGAGGAGAAGTTCATGGAAACGTACAAGCTAATGACTCTCAAATAGGCGGAATGGTAGATGGAAATGTTCGAGTAGAAAATAGAGCGGTTTTAGGATCTGAGTGCAACCTAAAAGGGGATTTAGTATATAGAACCCTAGTAATTGAAGAAGGTGCTCAGTTCCAAGGGCATTGTGTAATGGTTGAAAACGAAACACCTCCTAGCGATAGTTAAATAGATAGACTATCTTTTTTATGACAAAAAAAGATGATGATTTCATTCAAAGAACCTTGAATGAATTTCAACGTTTCTTAAGATTGTCAGGTCCAGCAGCAAGCGCCTCATATTCGCTATTAGGTGCCATTATTTTATTATCTCTAATCGGTTACATAGTAGATAATCGCTACAGTACCTATCCAATATTTTTTATTTCTGGTCTTTTAGCTGGGCTGATTATTGGCTTTTATGAATTATATAAATTTATCAATAGAAAATGAGGCAGTTAATAAATTATGTTTTATTTGCCGCTTTTATTTTGACCATTGGTTTGTTGATATATCCTGAAAATAAAAAGGAAATTATATTAGGAACGCTAACACCCTTTGCTGTCTCTTTAACCGAAACTTATTTACTCTTTAAATTCAGCCAAACGGATATTATGTCGACTACAAAAATTTTGATGATTGGCTTTGTTTTGAAAATGATATTTTTTGCACCATTTTTATTAGCTCTTATTTACTTTTATGCTTTTAACACTCACTCATTTGTGTTTAGCTTTTTGGGCTCTTTTATAGCGTTTCATACGTTGGAAGCAATGTTTATAAATTCACTTTTTAACCATAGGCAAAAAAAGTATAAATGATTTTAGGCGGTGAAAAGTCAACCGGTCAAAGCGTAACCAATCAAGTTGCTGATTATATAATTAGTCACGTTTCCAACTCTGACCAAGCTCACCCTATTTTACAATTACCTAGTGTTTATGGAATAGATATGTCCGTGACAAAACATGTACTGATGTTATGGATTGTAGCGATAGTGGTTTCTCTATCTATCATAGTTCCTATTCGAAGATTCCTACGACAAACAACATATAACCCCTCTACAACATCAAGTGCTATTGAGGCTATTGTGCAATTTATTAGAGATTCCATAGTTGCTCCAAATGTTGGCCCAAAATGGGTCAATACTTGGACCCCTTTAATTCTTACCTTCTTCTTTTTTATTCTTTTTGCAAATGGTATCGGCATGATTCCAATTTTTGATTTTTTAGGGGTAACAAATAAATTTGTACATTCTAATTTTATTGATAGCCTAACTCATGGTGGCGCAACTGCTACTGGTAATTTCCACGTTACTGCAGCTCTTGCTTCCATTACATTTTTTGCAATAATTATCGCAGGTTCAAAAGCACATGGCTTTATTAACCACTGGAAAAACCTTGTACCACACGGACTTGCTTGGCCTGTTTATATCATTTTGATTCCCATTGAATTAATGGGTATGATCGTTAAGCCATTTGCATTAACAATGCGACTAGCTGCAAATATGACAGGTGGACACATTGCTATTTTAGCATTGTTATCATTAACGGCTATTTTTGCTGATAAATTTCAATCAACTGTGGCTGGAATTGGCGCTGCTTTAATATCGGTACCAATGGCTACAGCAATTTCTGGACTTGAAATAATCGTTGTTCTAGTGCAGGCATATGTTTTCACATTGCTAACTGCAGTATTTATTGGAATGGCGATTAATGTTCATCATTAAACAAATAAGGAAACAATAATATGGAACCTACAACATTTCTCCCAATTGGACTCGGCTTGATTGTCATAGGTGCTGCTATGGGCATTGGAAAATTTGCATCTGCTGCCGCAGAAAGCATTGCACGTCAGCCTGAAGCCGCTGATAAGATTACTGCTGCTGTCAATTTGCCTTTATTCTTGCTTGAAGGTGTTGCTATCTTAGCAGAAGTATTCGCTTTCTTGATGCTTGTTCTTTAAGAGCATAGAAAAAGCAAATTCATAGGACAATGAAATGAATTTCTTAGTTATAGCTATTTTTGCAGGCGATAGTGGAGGGAAAAACCTATTAACGCAAGTAACGCCAGGACTATATATATGGACAATAATTACATTTTTATTGCTTTTTTATGTCCTTGCAAAGTTTGCTTGGAAGCCCCTGTTAAAAATGCTCGAAGAAAGAGAAAGCTTGATTAGGAATTCTCTAGATGATGCCGAAAAAGCTCGTCAAGAATTAGAGAAGCTTAGTTCAGAATCAGAGGCAATAATTTCCAAAGCCCGCTCTGATGCTCAATCAATTCTTTCTGATGGAAAAGCAGCTGCTGAAAAAATCAAAGAAGATACGATTTTGAAAGCAAAAGATGAGGCAGAAAAAATTAGAGAAGATGCACAGCATCAAATTCAAGTTGAAAAGGATAAGGCAATTACTGATATTAAAAAAGAAGTTATCGATTTATCAATTTCAGTAGCTGAAAAACTAATTAACAAAAATATCAGCGAACAAGATAACAGTTCCCTAATTGAGGAATCTTTGAAAAAAATCAAAAAATATGAAGCTTGATCAAAAAGCAAAGCAGTATTCAGAAGCACTGTTTAATGTAGCTGTTGAATCACAGTCAGAGATTGAGGTTAAAGACTCACTTATTAATGTTTGCAATGCCATAAGAAACTCTGCTGAATTCAGATCATTCTTACTTTCAAAGAGAGTATCAAGCTCTGATAAAGCTAAGGCAACCAAGGAAGTATTTGGAAGCAAATGCCATGAAATTATTAGTGAGTTTATTGCTCTTTCTAATAATGATAATCTTGTAAAGATTATGCCTTTAATCAGAAAGCACTACAATCTTATACTTGCAGATAAAAAAAATATTGTAAATGTTACAGCTGACGTTACAGTTGATTTATCTGAAGATAGAAAAGCAGAGCTGAAAAAATTACTAGACCAGTCTTTGAAAAAAAATACAGAGATTTCTTTTAAAGTAAATCCTGATCTTATTGGTGGAATTAGACTGAGAGTGGGCAATGAGCTTGTGGACGCTTCAATAGGAAATCATTTAAAAAACATGCGTCAGGAAATGTTAGACGCTTAATATTTAGAAAGAAACTATGGAAATCAAAACTGATAATATCACAGCACTACTTCAAGAACAGATCAAGAAGTTTGATTTATCTGTTGATGTATCTGAGGTTGGTGAAGTAATTGAAATAGGAGATGGGGTTGCCCGCGTTTCGGGTCTTGAAAAAGTTATGAGCTCAGAACTTGTAGAGCTCCCAAATGACGTTTACGGCATGGCTCTTAATTTGGAAGATGATAACGTTGGCGTGGTTTTATTTGGTGAATCTAGCCATGTTAAAGAAGGTGATCTCGCAAAACGAACAGGAAAAGTCGTTGAGGTGCCAGTAGGTGATGCAATGCTTGGACGTGTTGTAAATCCATTAGGTCAGCCCGTTGATGGTAAAGGAGCAATTGATACTAAAGATTTCCTTCCTATTGAAAGAAAAGCATTAGGTGTTATGTCGCGCTCACCCGTTAATCAACCCTTACAAACAGGTATTAAAGCTGTTGATAGTATGATACCAATTGGTCGGGGTCAACGCGAACTCATTATTGGTGATCGTCAAACTGGAAAAACTGCGGTAGCGGTTGATGCAATTATCAACCAAAAATATACCCATGAGACAGATTCGCCAGTTTATTGTATTTATGTTGCGATTGGCCAAAAAGCATCAACTGTTGCTTCTATCGTTGCTGAGCTAGAAGCAAACGGGGCAATGGAGTATACTACAGTAGTCTCTTCAAGCGCCTCTGATGAAGCGCCTTTACAGTATATTGCTCCATATTCTGGATGTGCAATGGGAGAGCATTTCAGAGATAATGGAAAACATGCTCTAATTATTTATGATGATTTATCAAAACAAGCTGTTGCTTACCGTCAGATGTCACTCATTCTTAGAAGACCTCCTGGAAGAGAGGCCTTCCCAGGTGATGTTTTTTATCTTCATAGTCGGTTATTGGAAAGGGCATCAAAGCTCTCTGAAGACCTTGGAGGGGGTTCATTAACTGCTTTACCGATTATTGAAACACAAGAAGGTGATGTGTCTGCCTATATTCCCACAAACGTGATTTCGATTACTGACGGACAAATTTATCTTGAGAAAAATCTTTTCAATTCAGGTGTTAGACCTGCTATTGATGTTGGTATTTCAGTTTCTCGCGTAGGTGGCAATGCGCAAATCAAGGCAATGAAAAGTGTTGCCGGTACGCTTCGATTAGACCTTGCGCAGTACCGCGAACTTGAAGCTTTTGCAAAGTTTGGCTCTGATCTTGATAAAAATACTTTAGCTCAATTGACTCGAGGTGAGCGCATGGTAGAGATTCTTAAGCAAGGACAATATGTACCTATGCCAGTTGAAAAACAGGTTGCAATAATTTTTGCAGTATCAAAAGGGTATTTGGACTCTGTTCCCACTGATAAGGTAGCTGAATTTGAATCAAGTCTTTTTGATTATTTAGAAGCAAATAACGCTAATGATTTAAAAACGATTGTTAAGGAAGGCGTTATTTCAGATAAATTAGAAACTAGTCTTGAAAAAGCAATCTCAGAATTTGCAAATGGGTTTGCCGTTTAAATAATGGCTAATCTTAAAGATATTCGTGATCGAATTAAATCGGTCAAAAGTATTCAAAAGGTTACCAAGGCAATGAAAATGGTTGCGGCTGCGAAAATGCGAAGAGCTCAAGAAAATATGGAAAAAGCTAGACCCTACAATCACCGTTTAGTAGAAATTATTCAGCATTTACTTCCATCCGTTGAAAGAGATATGCTGCCATTATTAGAAGTGAGAGATGTAAAAAGAGTAGCGTACGTTGTTGTTACATCCGACAGGGGATTAGCTGGATCTTTTAATAGCAGTATATTAAGAAAATCTCATAATGATATTGATGAATTTGGTAAAGAAAATGTGGATATTTTCTGTATTGGTAAAAAAGCCAATGATTATTTTAAATCTAGACAATATAATATAGTTGATTCATATTTTGATTTTTGGAATGAATTAAATTTTAATCAATCAATGAAAATTGGAAGCACAATAATTAATCACTTTCTTGATCAGTCTGTTGATGAGATTCGAGTTATTTATAATGAATTTGTAAACGTCGCGACCCAAGCAGTTATTACGGAAAAGTTATTACCAATTGAATTGGATGAAGATGAATTAACCGACATTGATTATCTTTATGAACCATCTAAGAAGAAAATTGTCAAATCATTGATTCCACGTTACTTAAATGCTCAAGTATGGAAATACTTGTTGGAATCGTACGCCAGCGAGCAAGCTGCAAGAATGGTTGCAATGGAAAATGCTACAAGCAATTCTGAAGATATGATAAAAAATTTAACATTAGAATTTAACAAAGCACGCCAAGCTGCCATAACAACAGAGATGTTAGAGATTGTTAGTGGAGCTGAGGCGCTAAAAGAATAAAGGGATTCTTAATATGTCAAATATGACTGGAAAAATTTCTCAAATAATGGGTGCAGT
>CAYLUE010000019.1:0-25386 GCA_964386795.1 uncultured bacterium | reverse complement strand
TAATACATTACCTGGAGTGAAAGGTTTCGTCTCATCAAAAATTTGAACTAAAGTATCGTTTCCAACATATTCAAATCCATACACACCGCTACCGGCAAGACCGTTCTTATTATCAGTAAAATAGTGTGTTGTCCAGACTTCTTGCTTACCATCACCATCTACATCTGTACCTGCAGCCACACCTCTAGTATGTCCACTTCCAGACCAAAGGTGTTCGCTTGACACTACACCAATTTGGGTAAAATGATTCATAGTGAAATATGCATCATCCCAATAAACAGCGCCATGATCATCGCCACCAGCTTGACTATGAACAATCACAGCTTGTACTTTTGCTGAGTTTGCAGGAGCTGTAGCGTTTGTATAAAGGTAATGCCAGGCATTGGTATCGGAAGCTGCACTCATTGTGTCAGAAGTGCCACCTGCAAGCTCGCTCCAGCTTGAGTCAAAGAATTTGATCTGAATCCAAGCTTTTGCATTAGCTCTTAATTTATCATCTGCATGCGTCATTCCATAAACAGAAAAATTATAAACCTTCCCTGCTTCTGTATCACCTTCATAATAACTAGGCGTTGTATTTGCGCCTCCATTGTATTGGCCCCACGTTTTTAGCATCTTGGTGCCATAACGCGCAGTAACGGTTCGTTCACTTCCATAGACTTTATTACCGGTAGACTCTATAGATCTATTGGTCAACGTTGACGGATATATATTCCAACCCGTTAATGAATCTTCAAAACTAGGATTCGTTAATATATTTTGTGAAAAAAGAAATGTTCCTAGTGATAGAAACATCAAACCTTTAACAATTTTATTCATATCTCTCTCCTTTAAATTAATATATTCAATTAAATACTATAATTTTATATAATATAAACTTTGGAAGATTCTAAACATAAACTGCATGTAAACACAATCAAAAATTGATTTAATATTTTTAAATTATAATAATCTATAATTCTTATTATTTTCTTGCTAAGATATTTAAGACAACGAGCGGCTTTTATTAAGAATGGGAACTAGATATTAACAGATTTTTCACTTTTATTTATTGCACCTTTAGCACAATTATTCTTTGTGGATCGGCCTTAGCTGCAAATACTGGAAAAATTTCTGGTATCATTACAGATGCAAAAACAGGAAATCCGCTTCCAGGTGTAAATGTGTTTCTTGAGGGGACGCCTTATGGTGCAGCTTCAGATGAGCTTGGTGAATATATCATTTTAAATATTCCTCCGGGTAACTATACAATAAAGGCTAGCTATATTGGCTATGCATCGTATAAAGTGACCAATGTTCGCGTAAGCCTTGATCGGACAACCAAACAAAATTTTACACTAAAAGAAGCGGTGATCGAAGGTGAAGAGGTTGTTGTCCTGGCGGATAGACCCCTTATATATAAAGATCTAACTGCTTCGCAAAAAATCACAACTTCAGATGAAATAAAAATAATGCCCGTTGAAACCTTCTTAGGTGTTTTGACTACGCAGGCTGGGGTGAATCAAGGTGCGGGTGGCGAGCTGCATATTCGCGGTGGAAGGTCGAATGAGGTAGGATACTATATCGATGGAGTTTCGGTAGCAAATCCCTTTTTTACGAATGGGCTTGCGGTAAGCATATCCAATAAAGCATTAGAAGAGATGAAAGTGGTTTCCGGTGCATTCAATGCGGAGTATGGAAATGCCATGAGCGGGATTGTGAATCTGCAAGTGAAAGATGGCGGAAAAAATTATCATGGAAGCCTATCCTATCAGTCGGGTGACCATCAATCAACCGCTACAGAAATTTTTACAAATATTGATCAATTTAGTCTCTTTACCAATAAGGTATTAGAAGGCACTATTAATGGTCCAATGCCATTTATGAAAAATAAAGAGCAGTTTACATTTAATTTGAGCGCTCGGTACAGTAATAGTGAGGGTTATTATTACGGAATAAGAGAGCATAGCGTAGGAGATTCCGCTGATTTTCGAAATGATGATGATTGGTATATTGAAATGAATGGAGACAGCAGCTTCGTGCCCATGTCGCCAAGCAATAATCTTAACCTAATGGGTAAATTTACCTACCGGGTAAGTCCATTATTAAAAGTATCGCTTCAGCTTTTGCACTCTGGCGGAAAATCAAAATCATATTCACATGTATATAAATACAATCCTGATGGAACGTCTACGTCGCAATCAGCAAACAATAACTACTCGATAAAATTAAACCATGCGCTTGGTGCTAGAAACTTTTACGAAGCGAATTTATCACTATCAAATACCAGCTATATGGGGTACCAATTCAAGCCTATCGATCTCAGCACTGCCGAGCATGAGAACGATGCGGGTCGCTTTGGATCTGGACAATATGTCCTGTTTAACCGGTTTGAGGATTCATCGAAGTATTGGATACTAAACGGCTCTGATTATGCCCCCACCTCTAGAATTAAAGGATCTCCCGCATCATCAACTTTCTTATTTGGTGGATCCAATCGCGGGCACTCCTATCGCCAATCTAAATCCTTATCTTTTAAATTTGACTTTACAAGCCAAGTCAATAACCGTCATGAATTAAAAACAGGAATTAACTTTCGAACGGATAATCTAGATGAACGTAATTTTACCGTTCTATATGATAATCAAGAGTATCGCGTACCTACAATCCTGCCTGAAAATGACTCTCCATCGCATAGCTATTATAACAATACCGCAACATTTTTCTCTGGCTACCTTCAAGATAAAATCGAGTATGATAATTTCATTACCAATGTTGGTATCCGTTATGACCAGTTTAATCCAGATGAAGATTATTTATCTGATTTTTTGAATCCTGAGGGAGATAAAAAGAAGGCTGAGAAAAAAGTAATGATTTCTCCACGTGCAGGTGTGGCATTTCCAATTACCGATCAGGGCATTCTGCACTTCTCATATGGACATTTTTATCAGATGCCTACCTTGAGAAGGCTCTATAAAAAAAGTATTTTTGGTGCAGGGCTTGCGCCAACCATTGGTTATGCTGATTTAAAACCTGAAAAAACGGTACTATATGAGTTCGGTCTTCAGCAGCAGATTGGTAAAATCACCGCAATTGAAATGAGTGCGTTCTATAAGGATATTAGAGATCTCCTTGCGGTGCAGTCCATTCGGTATGAATCAGAAAAATATGGACCATCGAATTACGCCATTTATATGAATAAAGACTATGGCAATGTAAAGGGGTATACGTTTAGCCTAACAAAAAGATATGATCCTGTATCAAGAACCTCTGCATTTGTTGATTATACTTATCAGGTCACGGAAGGTAATAGTGTTAATTCAGGATCATTTTACTATAATGCATTATCAGGTGAACAAGAAGAAAAGCGTATCGTTCCTCTCGCTTGGGATCAGCGTCATATATTTAATACAAACTTTTCTGTAGGTGATCCAAGAAATTGGAATCTAGGAATTATTAGCAAACTATCCAGCGGTTGGCCCTATACGCCAAATATTCCTGATGCTAATTATGTACCGCAACCTAACAGCGGAAGAAAGCCCTGGCAATGGCGCGTAGATATGAGAATTCATAAGAATATTAAAATTAGAAACCTCAATTATATTTTATATATGAAAGTTTATAATCTATTAGATCGGAGAAATGAGCGCTATGTATTTGATGATACAGGTCGTGCTGGTTATACTTATGTTTTCCAATCAACACAAGAAACTCAAGGCTTTAAAAATCACTACGGAGAAGCTGGGGTGCATGAATGGTCAGAATATCAAGTGAGGCCTAATTATTATACAGCGCCTCGTTCGATAAATATTGGTTTTTCGGTGGATTTCTAATGAGCATTATTCAAGTTAGAAAAATAATTGGTTTGGCGGTTCTGGTGCTTTCTTTCAGTATTGCCCAATCAGATAAAGCTAGGCGATTTTCAAGGGAATGGAAAAAACAAGGACCTGAAAAATCATGGAACTCGATCGAGCATGAATATTTTTACAAATGGCGAAATAATATTAGAGAAAAAAGAGCTATTTCAAATGATCAATTATTAAGACGCCAAAAAGCAATTTTAAATGGCAACAAGATCACAACTGAAATTTGGAACTATGGTTCCATTTCAAGCCCTGGTAATAGAGTTACAGATATTGTATGGGAAGGGCTAGGATATGGATACGAGTTTGGCCCATTTATTGGCGCAGAGGTAGAAGTTCCTGCTCAGAGCCATCAAGATGCATTCATTAAAACCGATAGTCTAGGAAATCCAATCTTAGATAGTGATGGAAACCCCATCTGGGCAGCTAGAGTAATCAGCGATGGATTAGTTTCATTAGGCGGTGAAATTTCACCTGATGGAAAAACATTTTATGGATGGGAACCATTGGCCTATAATAAACAAGGGGTTCCATATGGTGATCCAAATAGCGCTCGGATACCTACATCGAATGATGTGGATCGCGATCGAGATGGCAAGCCTGATAGTTGGCCTGAAGGTTGGTATAACCCTAACTTAAAAAGATATGTATGGCCTGGCGCACTAAGGCAGGGATCTTCAAATTCAGATTTGGAGTCATTTTTTGTCGTTGATGATCGATCTAATCAAGAATTTAAATATTATCCTTTCCCAGATGATTCAACACGAATGGGTCTTGGCATAGAAATTGAATGCCGATATTACCAGTGGTCTAACCCACTCGCAGAAGATGTGATTTTTATGATCTATAAGGTGACAAATAAAAGTGAGAAAGATTTAAATGAAGTAGTATTTGGCATGTGGGGTGACCCGCATATTGGAGGACCTTCAAACTGGCAAGATGATCTATCTTACTTTGATAGAGATTTAAATATGGTCTATGCTTGGGATGAAGATGGTAAATCAGATGTAGCTGGCAGAAAGCCTGGATATTTTGGGTATATTTTTCTTGAAAGCCCTGGTGATCCCTATGATAATAAAGATAATGATGGAGATGGAATGGTGGATGAAAGTAGGAATAATGGCATAGATGATGATGGCGATTGGGATCCCAATAAACATGATGTAGGTGTTGATGGATTACCAAATACTGGGGACTTTGGTGAAAATGATGGATCACCTACCGCTGGTGATGCTTTTGATATTAGACAGCCGGGTGAGCCTAATTTCGAATGGACCGATTTAGATGAGTCTGACATGATAGGGTTAACCAGTTTCGCGGCACCAGACTTTGGAGGAAATAATCGTATTTCAAAGGATGATTTTATTTATACAAGCTATATGAATCCTGGACAATTCGATACGTTAAATTCTGATATAGCAGGCGATAATATTTTTCTTTATGGTTCTGGGAGATTCACCCTTAAAGCAGGTGAAGCTCGACGCTTCTCAATCGCATTATTAGTGGGCGATAGTTATAACGATCTTACCTTAAATGCAGAAACCGCAAGGCAAATTTATGAAACAAATTATCAGTTTGCCAAACCGCCAGAAAAACCTAACCTAACGGTAGTGCCGGGTGATGAGAAAGTAACTTTATTTTGGGATGATATTGCCGAATCATCCTACGATCCAATTTCAGAAGAATATGATTTTGAAGGTTATGTAATATATCGTAGTACTGATCCAAGCTTCTTAGATCAACAAAATATAACCGATATAAATGGATCTCGTTTCTTATTTGAACCTTTAACTACAGCAACCGGTGGGTGGGCAAAATGGGATCTCATCAATGACTATCAGGGTCCAAGCAACATCCCATACACTGGTAGAGGAATAGCATACAATCTTGGCAATAATACTGGACTAGTACACTCTTTTATTGATTCCAATAATGTAATGAATGGGCAAAGGTATTATTACGCAATTGCTTCTTATGATCATGGCACAAAAATAATGAATATTGGTCCAAGCGAATCATCTAAAACAATTACTTTAAATCCAGAAACAAATGAAATATTCTTAGACGTAAATACTGCAAGCGTCATACCGCGCGCACCTGCAGCGGGATATTCTAGCGGAAGCTGGGATATGATAGATTCAGTATCATACATTAGTCATGTAGCTGGGTCCGGTACCGGCCAATTTAATTTAGAACTTCTTGACCCAAGAGCACTCGAAGATACCAATACATTTCAAATTACATTCAACACTTCTCCTGTAAGATATTCGATTGAAGATCTAAAGCCAGTTATTGAAAATAGAATAATTAAAAAAGATATTTACGTTACCCTATTAAACAATCGATTAAATCCAGATAGATTTGAAATGAAATTAAATGGCGAAGTTATGACAGTAGGCAGCGACTACTCACTGTTTGCTGAGTCTGGTCAAATTGTTGTACCCTCAACCTTTTCATCGCGCATCAATGATGGAGATCAAGTTGAGATTTCCTATACTTCCTATCCGCTATGGGAAAGTAAACTGTTAAATCTTGAGGAATCTAATCCTGTCGTTGATGGATTAAAGCTGTATGTTAAACAAGATCCGCTTCGATTAAATATAGATAAAACCAAATGGCAGATAGGAAGCAATGCAAACTATAAAATCAACGTAAAACCTTATAATAGTGATCCGGAAAATATGAGACCTTCTGATTATGAAATCAGATGGTTTGATGCTATTGCTGACACAAGTGCAATTGGTGGCGCAACTGCACCCTTTCAAATTTGGGATGTTACGCCAGGCCGCTTACCATTTAAAAAGGATTTTGCCGTTCTTGATTACAAAATCAGAAATCAAACCTGGGACATTGAAGAAGAAGTTGTGTTGCTTGAACCTGGCGAAGGGCTAAACATATCTTGGCAATTCTCTATTCTGCCTGCAGATAATGCTACAACTTTAGAGCACAAGTCAGGAGATATTTTCTACATTGCCACCGATAGACCTTTTGATGAAAATGATATTTATCAATACAAAACAATTGCATCTAAAGTGAATGAAGAAAAAGCAACAAATGAGCTTGATCAGATTCGTGTGGTGCCAAATCCTTATGTTGTAACAAATGTACTAGAGCCGCTAGATAGACAAAATCCACGAGACCGTGGACCCAGGCGAATTTATTTTGATAAATTGCCCGCTACCTGTAAAATAAAAATTTATACTTTAACGGGGGAGCTTGTTAAAGAAATTGACCATGAATCCGCATTTGATAATGGGCAAGAATTCTGGGATCTAACCACTAAAGATAATTTTCCAATTGCTTATGGTGTATATGTCTACCACATAGATGCTGGTAAGATTGGTGAAAAAATAGGAAGGCTTGCTATTATAAAATGAGGCGCTATCTACATACTATATTCTTCATAGGTATTGCCTTTGCTCAATTAGATAACACTGAAACCATATCTAAAACAGGTACCACTTCTGCCCAGTTTCTAAAAATTGGTGCTGATGCAAGAGGATCATCCATGGGAAATGCATTTACTGCAATGTCAGGTGGAATCTCCTCAATGTATTGGAATCCCGCAGGCATGACATCAATCAGAAAAATGGAAGCAGTTTTTCTTAATTCAGATTGGATAGCAGGTATAACATATAATTATGCTGCTATTGGATTAAGCCTAGGACAAAATAGCGTTATTGGATTTAGCATGACGAACCTTTCTACTCCTGAAGACCTAGTGAGAACTGTTGAAAAGCCAAATGGAACTGGTGAATATTTTGATGCTAATGACTTGGCAATTAATATTAGCTATGCTAGACGCTTAACAAACAAATTTTCCATGGGTGCAAATATAAAATACATTAGCCAAAGCATCTGGCATGCAAATGCAAATACTATTGCTGCTGACTTAGGAGCGCTATTCATTACTCCATTTAATAATATTAGACTTGGAGCTAGTTTGTCAAATTACGGTTCAGATATGCAAATGTCTGGAAGAAATCAAAAGTTTAGCGTTGATCCAGACCCTATAAATGAAGGTAACGTCGAATTTGTTAATGCCATGTATGAAACTGATAAGTTCCCATTACCATTAATATTTCGTGTTGGTTTATCTGGTGAAATAATAAACACCATCAATAATAGGCTCTCGTTTGCCGTAGATGCGCTGCACCCAAATGATAATCTGGAGTGGGTCAATGCAGGCTTGGAATATGCATCAATGGATATGTTTTTTCTCAGAGCTGGTATGAGTACTTTATTTAGGAAAGATACAGAGGAAGGTTTAACCCTTGGTTCCGGTCTTCATTATAAGATAGCTGGTTCATCTACGCAGATAAAACTGGATTATTCTTACTCTACATTTGGAAGACTAAAAAATGTACAACGATTATCAATCGGCGTTCATTTCTAATCTATAATTAGCTACGATTTCTTTCCATATCCAGAAAATAAATTGGCATAGCAAACGATAATCCTACGCCAAGCATCATAATAAAATATTTTAATGGATTGGGTCCATTGCCGCTTTGATACTTATAGATGATATAAGTAGAGAATGTAATTGCAGCTATACCTAAGTCTGCAGCCATCATTCGTACTGCATTATTATTAAACCAGGCAGAAAAAAATTCACTAATAGAATATTCATCAATAATTATAGAAGAAAACATCGCCCAATAGGGTAATGCTATTCCAAGGATTGCTAATACGATGTAGACCTTTTTCATTATTTATCCTTTATTTTAATAATATTATTTTTTGATAATCAGAGCTGAACTGAGAATTAAATGATATGATATATACTCCACCAGAAACGGACATATTATTTTCATTTAATCCATTCCATCGTATCCAATATGTTCCGGGGTCATAGCTATTGTAATTGAATGATTTAACTTTTTGACCTAATATATTTGAAATTGTAATACTTACCTTTCCACGAATATGTATATCAAATGGGATTACAATTGCATTATTAAACGGATTTGGATATGCTGGATGAAGTTTCGATGAAATGGGTATCGATTTTTCTTCATCAATATTTAAATCAGCTTCAAAAACTGCTCCTAGTTGCGATATATCGCTAACATCAATGACCATTGAAGAAAGCGAATCTTTAATACCGCCCCACTCCTTAAACTTAAATCCAGATATTGGATGGGCTGAGATGGATATTGGAACACTTGGGAAATAATCACCTGACCACTGACTCTGATCAATATTTATTGAATTTATTTTTACTATACCTGCGCCAGGAGGATCTACAGATACATTGATTGTTTCATGTTTTAGAAGTTTGAATGTGCTTTTGATATGTCTTTTTACATAGAACTCTCGTACATCGTTAAATGTCTTGATGCGAGCTGTTTCTGCACCCCAATTAATATTCTGATTCCAGCGCTGGTGATGCTGGGTAATATACTTCGATATTCCATTTTTAATTTTGACAAGTTGGTTATTTAGATTTTCTGGTAAAAATATTGAATTTAAATAATCACAATAGGTATTAATGAATTGATGTTTAAAAGAATTATTTTCCATTAATTTTCTAAATAAAAATGTGCTCCATGGTGGATTTGGCCATCCTGGACCATTAGTCTCTAACGCAAAATCAATAGTATTGAATTTATAATGATCTGACATCCATTTTGGGAAGGCAAAACCAAAATCTGAATCATATAATATCCAACGCCACTTACCTCCTTCACGGTTATCTCTCCATAGCTTTACATTATTTCCAGGCCAATCTCGATTATCGATAAATGTCTGAACAACCTGATATTTGATGTATGCTTCAATATCCATCCAATCACTGATGGTCGCATATATATTGGGATTGCTTACATCATTGGATGAAATATATTGGATGAGATTTAAAAAGTCATTTTTTGAACCATGGATAGTCTCTAGGTTATCTTCAAATCCATTATTATAAGCAAGTAAGTCAATGTGATTTGTGGGAACATCATGGTGCGATGAAATAAAGTGTTCACTAATTTTTTCGCGCATATTATAAATCCCCCAGTACTCTCCATTGATATAGCTAATTACGGGTCTATATTGCTGATAGTCAATGCCAATATCTTCAATAATATTTACAACATATCCATCGCGAATCATAGTTTGGTCCCAATCATTACCTGAATTTCTGAGTACAAAAGATTCATAATTTTCTATTTCACTTTTTGGGAATAATTGAATCTCAAAATTACTGGTACCATATTTCTTTCTGGCAAATACTGAAAATGATTTTTGGGCATTTCCCCTGCTCCACCCACCAAATATCTTAATGCCAGCATTTGCGCGATAGGTTTGGCCGCTGACATCTAAAATTTCAAACTGAGCAGCGCGTTCCCAATCCTCCCAGAAATTTGCTCCAAAATGCGGGAAGTCTTGCGCAGCTCCTGGTCCCTTAACATACATACCCGAATTTGAATCAAAGAGATCAAATGGGTTTGCGTTGAGTATCATAACCGGTATGTCAGGTTGCTTACCAAATAAGTATGTTTGCGACTCCACCTTTGATGGCATCCATCCATCTAAATATGATCTAGATCGCAGAGGGGTATTAGAAGTAATAGTGATTGGCGCTGTGTACAATGTAGATTGTTCTGTAGGATCGGATCCATCAAACGTATAATATATTTTTGCCTGCGCACTAGAAGTGCTTAATGATATAGTTTGGCTATTTGCATAGAATCCTGATAGGTGAGAAAAAATTGGAGGATCAAGAAAACCATTGTATCCAGTACTGGGATTGGGTTTGCCTGGTGTAGTTTTGTCAAAAAATTTCCATTCGCTTCCTTGCGAAACCCTTCCTTTGGACTTATCGGTAGGGATAAAGCCTGTAAATAATGAATCAATAATTACAGCACTTGGATCTGATAATAAAAGATATTCTCCATTAGACTTTAATTTGAAATTTGAATGCAGATAGTTAGCAGGAAGATTAATCCTAGAATCAGGTATTTTAGGATTTTCAATATTACTAGTATATCCAATAGTTAAAAATGGAATACAAGAAAGGTCGGAAGATGTATTTGAATAATTATGCACTTGAATCGCTAATACATTGTCCCCACTATTTAGTGGAAATTGATTATGGTCAATCGCAATTGTTTCAGGAAATCCTCCTGTATAGATCTCTGCCTCATGCAAATTGGTTGCGGTTTGGTCAAAGCTTATTTGAGAGTTTTCAGCTCCCAAATTCTTTCTTGAAAATTCTTTGCCGTTTAAATATGCAATATATCCATCATCATAATCCAAATGAAAAAGTATCATTGCTATATCATTAGGATTATCTATGGTAAACGTTTTTCTTACAAAAACAGATACGGTTTGCGAAATGGTAGTATTATCATCATTATCTCCGTATCCAATTCCACTGGGGCCCTCCTTCCAACCTATTGGACTATAGTTAATAGAGTTCCAATTTGTTGGAGGGGCATTATTTTGTGACCAGTAATACCATTTGTCTCCTACCGTAATTTCAGCATTCCATGATTTGACTAGATCTTTTCTGTCTTCATTTGATGCTAGTACTAAGAGATAATCATTAGCCTGAATGGAAATATCAGGAAATTTCCACTTCAGTTTTTCTGATAGGTCGTCACTAAGTCCATATCCATTAAGATTAACTGGTGATCTACCTGAATTATAAATTTCAATCCAGTCCGGCGTATCTCCATTCTCATCATAAAAACTTGAACTATTGCTTGAAACAATTTCATTAATCTGTAAAGACTGCCCAAATAATAATGAGCTAATGAATATAATTATAAATGTTTTCATTCGATCGATTAACTCTATTTAATCAATGTGAATTTTTCTTTGATTGTTTTTTCTCCATCATCTATTGTTACAAAATAGATCCCATTGGATATCACTTTTCCATTGATATCCTTAACGTTCCAGCTATAATTATTTTCACCAACTTTAGATAATGATTTTTTCTGCCATATTAACTGACCATTGAGATTGTATATGTTGATACTTACATGCTTATTAGTAAGCGATTCAAATTCAATGTTAAGGTAATCTTTAATTGGGTTTGGATATAGCGTATGACTAAAAATTCTTAAACCTTGATTTGCTTCTTTGGATTGTATTTTCAATAATTTCAAATTGGCTCCATTCCTACTAACCAAAACCATTAATGTATGCTGGCCCTTAGTAAGACTGGCTTCACCGATTAATGTTTCTGTCCAAATTTGATCGCCACCCGTATTTGGAAGATCGACAGGTTCAATAATTTTATTACCATTTAAAAAAATTACAATTGAAGCGCTGTTATTTTCCGAAGCAGACTTTGCATAGAAAAGATATGGTCCATCCTTAATTACATTTACAGTATAGTTCATATACTCACCGGTCTCCGTCCAACCAATATTATAAGGAACAATAGTGGTGTCTGTTGACCGTTCAATATCAACACCATCATTTCGGTAAGACCAGCCTGAATTACCACCTTTAGTCTGACTTCCTACTCCAGTTCGCATATAGTCTACATCCATATAAGAAATACCTAGCGCACCTAAATCATAATCAACAAATGCGATTGATCCAGGAATGATATGATTTTTATATGGTTTGCTTTTTACTCTGTAATCCTGATCAATCAATGAGGCAATCACATCTCTTTTTATTTCACAATTATTATATAATAAACCCTCTGCCATTTCATCTAAACCAGCGATACTAATTGATAGATCTGGTTTTGCAATTTTTCCATCCCAATAATCTAAGATGGTGCGATAATTATCGGTAATCGGAACAGAGGCAATAGATCGTACGGAATCAAATTTTTTATAGGTCCACCAGTTCCATCCAATGTTTTTTGATTCTACCAGCTCAATAACCCTTGACCACCATTCGTTAGAATTTTCACCGAACTCTCCTAGCCAAAGCGGGGTATTGGTTCGATTGCTTAAATTAATTAGATACTGAATAGTGCCAAGAGTGACATCGTTCCAGTATTTATGAAAGGCCCAAACCATGTTGGTGTCAAAAGCTGGCTCCATGCCGCCAAATGAGGTTGAGTAATAATTGCCATTTACAAAAATTATATGATTTTGATCATATTTTCTAATTCGATTTCTAATGCGCCGGTGTAAATCTCTATTTTCTTTATTGCTCATACCATTAGGTAAGACTGGTTCATTGATTAGATCATATCCACCTATAGTTATCTCGGCGCTATAGCGCCTGGCAATTTCAGCCCATAAGTCAATCAACCAATTCTGATTATCAGCACTAGTCCATAGCTCAGCGGTGCCATGCGCATCGGCTATTTCTCCAGGGCTTTGACCTCCGGGAGCTGCGTGCATATCAAGCACAACATAAAGATTATATTTTTTGCTCCACCCAATAACACTATCAATTACAGCAAATCCTTTTTCAGAATATTGACCTCTAATTGGGCTAAGCGCTTTATAATGAAGGGGCAATCTGATAGAATTAAAACCCCATGATGCTAGCATTTCTATATCTTTTTCTTGGATAAAATTTCTCTCAAATTTATCATAAAATTTATCCGCTTCCACCGCGCCAACAAGATTGACAATTTTTTCTCTAATTGTAGTTGGTGAACCTGAGCCAGGTATTTGAAACATATAGCCCTCAGGTACTAACCAACCACCAAATGCTACACCTCTCAATATTACTTTATTTCCATCCCCGTCAACTATTCTTGTACCAGAAGTCTGAAGATATTGGGGAAATGCGAATGAGAAAAGCGCAATAGATGTAAAGAATATTAGATTAATTTTCTTTACTATATACCCTAACATATTCTACTTCCATCTCGGTTGGGAATTTTGTTGTTTCGTCTGGTTTTCCAGGCCAATCTCCTCCAACTGCAATATTGATTAATAAATGAAATCGTTGATTGAACGGCCAGGATTTGTAGTCGTTTTTTTCATCATTTTGAAAGGAAAAATATTTTTTGTCATCTATCAAAAAATCTATTCTGTCTTCATACCATTCTATAGCATATACATAAAACTTGGTGCTAATATTATCAAGAAACTGCGATCCACCTCTTTGCGTATTTATTTTGTGATTATACGATTCGGTATGAATACTGCCATGCACTCTGCCTGGATCAAAACCAACATGTTCCATAATATCTATTTCTCCACTTTCAGGCCACCCGCCATACATCCAGTCTGTTGGAAGCATCCATATCGCCGGCCAAATACCTTGACCTAAAGCTAATTTAGCTTTGACCTCTATTCTCCCATAAAGCCAATCCCCCTTACCAGAAGTGCGTAATCTTGCTGATGAAAAATACCTAAGATTATTAGGTGATCCAGTTCCTTGCGGTACAAAATCTGCTCTGATAATCAATTTTCCATCTCTTATAAAAGCAGAAGAATCTTGATTGGAATAATATTGTAATTCATTATTACCCCAGCCATGTCCACCAATCTCATGCGACCATTTTTCAAGGTTCAGTGCTGTATCGCTAAATTCGTCATTCCATACAAGCTTCCATCCTTCCTTATCCCATTCATTAGCAGGGGCTACCTTTTCTGTGCTTTTTGGATCATCGCATGCAATCAGAAAAAGCAGTGCTGGAAATAATTTATTCATTTGACTAAAGAGATTTTTTTCATCTGAAATTCATTTTCATTCGTAACTCGTACAAAATAAATGCCTGTACCTAAATTGCTTGAGTTCCACTGAATATTACTGCTTTTTGTTATAGTTTGGTTATTTAATATTAAATCTACTTGTCTGCCTAGAATATCAACAATATCGATGGTTAATTTTTGATTGATACTTGATTGTAGAGGTATGGTCAAATGATTATTAAATGGATTTGGGTATAATTCACCTAATTCAAATGATTGGGGTAACTCAATAGGATTTAAGCCTAATCCCTCTGTTCTATTAATGACCAATCCATTCAAAAAAGGTCCTGCCGCTCCATAACCTTGACCATAAAGATTTAAATCAAAATGGATATCTAGAATCCCATCGGTAATTGGAATATATTTCACCTTTTTTTCAAGAGCGGTGTACATGCCAACCTGATTAGATACATCTAGATTGGTTATGCGCTCTTCACCTTCAACGCGCACATTGAATTCCCGGCTATTTGACTGATAATGATTATCAGAAAACATAAGCGTTACGTCGTAAATACCAGGGATAACGCGAACTCTATAGACAGCGATTCGCTCAGCAGAAGATTGATACACTCTATCATTTGTAGTATTTTTAATATTGATATCCGAGATGGATTGATGATTGCCATTCATATGACCGTAATCCCCATCGTCATACCACCAAAATTTATCAGCTAAAAAATCGCCTACTTTTTCTCCACCAATATTAATCTTAAGTGGCAGCTTAGCGGGCTTTACTTTTTTGATAATCAATATTTGATTGGTTTGACTGTTTCCAAAAAGATCTTTAATCCCAGATAGAGAAATTCTATATGTTTTATTTTCATCCATCCCATTTGCAGATAGATGTACAGTCCTTTGATCTGGATCAAGTATAATATTATTTATTTGAACATCATTCATCGTATAGTTTGCTCGATTTAATGCACTAGCTGAATCAAGCTCTTCTGAAAATTTTAGTGAAATTAAATGATGAGAACTATAAGCGTATAACCCTTTGGGTCCAATATTATCTTGATACCCAAACGCATTATTATATGTTAAACACAAAATCATTTTTCCATCAAGATAAACGACATTTTGAGGTTCAAATTTTACACGATTACCTGAAAATGTATGCGTAGCCTTTTCCCACCTATCAGAGTCAAAGCTATTGAATTCATCCTTCCATTTTAATTTGAATGCGTTATCGGACCCATAATCACCAGATCCTGGCGCATATTCATAATAGGCGACGTGATCATAATAGGCAAAGCGAGGCATAATATCTTCATTCCATTTACCAACCCAATCCTCATAGACAGGCACCCAGAGATTCATCATAATCTTTTGTGCGTATTTTAATGTAGAGATATAATTATGTTTTGGTAAATCTTGCCTATAGTATTCTACGCCATCAACAAACCATGCTACATAAGTTGGTGTCCATTCAAATGCGTAATCATGATATTTAATGTGAGGATTAAAGTCCTCAATATAATTTTCTCTTAGGTGACTTGACTGCCCAGGCGTTATTGTATTCATGCTAACAATATTTTCCCATCGGCCTAATACCTCAAAATCAATCTCATTCCAAATATGTGAGCCGTTGATCAATTCATCCTGATAAGTGAAAAATGATGAGACCAATCCATCACCCTGTGCAGATTTGAAACGAGATTCAAATCTGCCATATAGATAGGATTCTTTAGTCCTAAGTTCACCTCCAAAATATTGTTGACCAAGCGACAAAGAGATCAGGCAATAAAAGACTAATAAATGTTTAATTGAGTTTTGAACCATAATTAAGATAGCTATCATCTGTATAAGATGGAAAATTTGGTACCATTACTGGGTAGGGTACATTGCTCTGCGTCACAAACATATCAACATTGGAAATTTTGATTTGTTCAAATAAATCAGTATTAATGTAAATACTCTTATCATACTTGTCTTGCAATTTATCAATAATCGGTTTCATTTTGATATGACGATTTTGCATGCTTGACTGCTGATCGTAAAGCTTTGAAGATTGATAGGCAAGAAAGCTATCTTTCCAAATCATCTCGCTTTGAGCGACCTCAAAAGATTTATCTAATTCCAAATCATAAGCTTTGATTGTTAGAAATTTATCCTGAATAAAATCAATGATCGCTAGCTTAAACTGCTCGGGAAATTCTTTAGCATTCATTTTTTTCTTTCTAAATACCAAGGGGTGCGACAATAGTTCTTTTTCAAATTTTTTGATTTTCCAGGCATTACCATTTACCTCAAAAAGGGTAAGATCAGAAAAGTCATTATCAAGCGGCCTTAAATCCTCAACAGTCAAAAACTCTCCGCTATTAAATAGTGCGCCTGAAATTGCAGATTCTTTTTCTTTTCGCGACCTAAAGAATCTTTCACTGAGCGCCACGGCATATGGCTTTAATACATCGCGATTGAATGTAATCTCTTTCCCTTGCATCACTTCAGCTACAAATGCTTTATATACTTCTAGCCCTTTTCTTTCTTTCAAGGTATTTACTACCTGTTCATTTCGTTCCGTGATTGCTTTATCTGTCATAGCCATCCGATCGGCCCAGCCATTGATCTTCATTAGAAAAAATGAACCATCATCCAATTGAAATGGACCAACGATTTCATTCTTTTTTACTGAGCGATTAAATAAAGCTTGATTAATTATTTCATTATTGGGCTCTTCCCATTTAACCTCGCGGGTCGGAATATTATCTCCAAAATTGGATCTATAGATATCTTCAAATGGAATATTATCACTCAACGCACTTTTCACTGAATCTAAAAATTGCCCACCAGGGAATGAAAAATGGCTAATATTATACGTTCTGCTTGCCATTTTATAATAATGGCGAATCTCCTCCGGTTCAAGAGCTGACTTTAAATAACCTTCTTTGTAATATAAAAGCTGTCTCATCGATTGTTCTTTGCGCCCTTTAATAAACGCAGCTGCGCCTGGATTAAGTGTATTTACTCCTGATGCTTCTATTTCAATAGCCAGCAGCTTTTCTGCAATTAGATTATTTAAAATTATTTTTTTATGTAAATACATATTTCCCTTACAATAATCAGGGCGGATAGTGTATTCGGTGCGCTGTAAAAAATCTTTTGAAGTGATAATGCGATTGCCAACTTTTGCCAGAACATCATCTGGTGTTTCTGACAAACTTTCCTTTGCGCATCCAATAATAAAGAGTAATGGAAGTAGGCGAATCAGCGGCAAAAGAAAAAACTAAAATCCAACGCTAATGGTGTATGAACTCAAGTCTCCTAATAATCCTGCCGTTCTTCTAGAATAATCCAACTGAACAACTTGATTGTTCATTAAATTGATCTTAACACCTCCGCCATAGGTTGGACCAAATTGAGAATCCTTCATAAATAGAGATTTGTATCCAGATCTTAAATATAAGCTTCCTTGCCCAGCCATACGTAATTCATATTGACCACCAATATTGATATATTCAGAATTGTTATTTGGGTGAACAGCATCCACAGCAACCATCATGCGGTGCACATCGGTATAAATCGGCTTTACGCCTACACCTATTCTAAATAGCAACGGAAGCTCCCAGCCCTGCGGGCGAAATTGCCCTGCAACATCCGCAAAGTTTCCATCTTCATAAGGAGAAATATCAATAGGGTTTAATAAATCAATCCCATCATACTTCATCCGTGTACCATAATTTGAAATGCTCATACCAATTCGCATTCCATCTTCTTTTTTTCCAGTTGGTGAAAGAAACTCTGTATTAACAATTGCGCCTACATCAAGAGCAAATGCGCTCGCTGTAGAGTGCCATATTTTTGATGAAATTACTTTTGCAGTGGCTCCAAAAGAAAACCATTGAACAATTTTTCTAGAAAAAGTTAAACCTGCACTATATTCATTGGCTGAAAAATTTTCCCCAGTTCCTTCTTGTTGAGACATCGAAGTAACTTCCATATCACCATAACCCATATGGGTTAGACTTAGTGCAAAGGTACCTACCCTGTCAACATGGATTGTTGATCCTACAAACATCATATTAATGTCAAGGACCCATGGTTGGATCATAAATGAATTCTCATTTTTATTAATAAATGCTATCGCAGCGGGATTCCAATATACTGCTGATGGACCCTCCGCAATAGTCACGCCAGCATCTCCCATCGCAGCGTTAGAGCTACCAACACCAATTTCCAAAAAATTAGCTGCCGTTGATCCGTACCGATTAATAGTTTGCGAGAAAATTGTTGAAGTAATCAGCAATAAATAGAATAGGGATCTTCTAATCATTTGATCACCGCAAACTTTCCAAGTTTTTTGTCACCAGTTTCAAGTGATTCTACATGATATAAATACATTCCAGCAGCAATCTCCAGTCCTTCTCTTGTGAGCATATCCCAATGGACCGCTCCATCCTGAGGCGAGTTGTTCACAATTATTTCATCCACTAAAATTCCACTGACAGTAAATATTTTAATTCTTGCTTGCGCAGGGATATTTGTAAATAATAAACGTCTGCGTTGATTGAGAAATTGATTGGAAACGGCAGGCTCCATCACATTTGTAGCAACGTATGGATTAGGAACCACTCGAATATCTTTCATCGTATTCTTTAATGAATCGACATTCAATTCATCATATGAATTGATAGTAAATTTTATATTATCTGTTTTCCAAAATGGTCTGATAAATTTCACACGAAAGACATCATCGCTTTTTGGGTAGGTCGCATCAGAGGCCAGTGAGAAATCGATAATGAAAGCTGTTCCACCCCATTTTTTATCCTTACTAACCCCACCTACAACTATGCGATCTTCATACTTATCATATTGTCCATTCTTGTTGACATCATAAACAACCATATCCATAATTTCATAATCACCATCGCTTTTTTGGATTGTATTATTTTTGACATAAAAATTAAAATTTTGACCCAATAAGATTTGATTAGTTGCAATCCGCGTATCTTCTTCATCTCTTATGTTTAATTTTGATGTGGTAACTGTTGAGTAGCGCGCAGGATCAGCAGTAAAAATAATATCATAATCCCAAGGCATATATTTAGACTCTCTTGGTGTAGGAAATATTCGCATAATCCCGCTACCTTGAACCCATCCAGAATTTGCATAATCATATGATGGTTCAGTAAATGGTTGATCAATTCTTAGCTGGATACCATCAAAAACATCGGATTTGACTACTATATCAGGATTGAGCGTCCAAGCGCTTAGCGAATCTAAATAAAGTAAATTACTTCCAACGTATTTTTGGGCGTTTTCAGAATAAACCAGTTCTGATGTAGATGAATTGTAGACGTTAATTCCGCTCGTTGTATATAAAATTCCATATTCATAAGATGCAAGCTGAGAGACTGTATCCACTTCAAATTCTACTAAGTATTGATTATTAGGACGAATGCTTGCCTGCGCTAATAAAACAGGGTCAACCGTACCCCCGCCTGATAGATTACTCTCATTAATTGTTATATCTGGAGACTGATATCCTGCCGCAGGTTTTGTGGGTGTAACAATCGCGACATTCTTACCTATCGAACGAACTTCCTCTGCTTCATTTAATTCAACAACGACATTATTCTCAGATGGGGCAATACCAGGGCCAATGTTTGGAGCCCCATAATCATAGGCTACTAAACCATAGTAATAGGTACGGCCATTCATTACGGTATTATCAACAAATACATGCGAGATACCATTATCGCTTCCAAGGTTATATGCCATGCCATTAATCAATCCAAAATCAGTAAAGCCAAATTTTCCATCTTTGATGTCGCACTGGAAAATAGGCTTCATGAATGTTGGCGTACCATAGCCATCAGTGATTACTTCGGCATCTGAGAAATATTTATCGGTTGCCCTAAATAACTTATAGCCTTCAAAGTCATTAATATTTCCTAAAAATGGATCGCGTGTTTTAGTATCGGAAATATTATCCCAAGTGAGAATGACTTTCCCATCAGCGGGTGTAGCAGTAAGGGTAGGCATTTTAGGTGGCTGAGCAAATCGATAGTCTTTTTCATAAATGACCTGAACAATCTTTTTTAATTCATAAAGAGAGGGTGCTGTATGATTAGATGAGTTTAAACCTTCTAATGGATCGAAAGAGTGCAATTCAGCCATTGAAATTCTTTCAGATCTTCCGCGATAAAGAGGGAAAGGTCCGGATGCAAAAATCTCAATAAGGTTGGAAATATTTTCAATGTATTCTTCTAAAACATTTTCTCCAATCAATTCCCACATTGCTTGATCATTTTTAAACCACCAGGTCTGATTTGATTGTGAATGACTAGGAACAGGGAATAATCGAAATGAAGTCAGTCCAATCATATCAGATTCAGAAACATCTGTTACGGCAAAATTTGGTTCAGAACCTATGCCTTCTTTATAATCTGGCTTGTGATTTCCTTCGCCTTCATCTGGCCCTGTATAATTCAACTCACCAGGCGCAACCCCATCCAATCCAATATCATCACCAAAAAACTCTGATTCAGAATAAATTCCATCATTATTTAAATCTTCACCATCTTCCCAATCTTGATCCTCATCTGCATCCCAATGCTCTTTAAGATCCTCTTCTTTCAATCTATAGAATGATAGAAAATCTTGGAGGTTATGAATCCCCTCAGTGGGGCCGATTTTATTTACGGCTACATTATCCCTTTTTTCATTCAATAGCCCGTCTTTATCATTGTCTTCATTGTCATATGGAACGCCGGGGCTTTCTAGGTAAGCAAATCCCATGGTTCCCGTAGGAAGACCGCCCTTACCAATCCCATTAATATCCCATGAATAGGACATATCTAAATCTGTGTCAAAAAATGCCAACTCATCACTTCCATCATCGCCAATCGCATTATCAACCCAATAACCAAATGCGACTTCCGTCAAATCGTAATCAGAAATATTCGCAATACTGTACTCCCAGAATATCGCATCTCTGGCTTGAGGGTTGTTCCATTGGAATCCTCTAGCTTCAACCCTTAGCCCAAGGCCACCCCAAGGGTTTCCAGCCCCAATAGTTACTTGCTCATTAATTTCACCAATCGTTTTTCCTTTTCTAGGGTAATAACGTACCCGATCTGGAAGCTCTAGGTATTCTTGGTCTTGTGCATCATTAACAACAAAATAAGTTTCCATATCCGCATAAATAATTCCACGTCCAAACCTGCCGTCCCACTCGCCTGGCCATTTAGTTTCACGCCCAATAGATGGCCATCCATTAGTTGGCCATGAACTTGGTCTATTGCTCATCGCAGGGTATTCACCGGTCTCATTAAAATATCTAAAAGCTGGATAAAATCCATATTCAAAAGTTCCTGCTGGATTAACATCCATTTCTTCACGGTAACTTGTTTGAAGAAAATAAAGCTCATGAAGGTCATCTCCAGCATCGATAATACTTCTATCTGTTACAACGGTACTATCAATTCTAGTGGTAGGGTCATCTTTGATATAAACCTTGGCGCCAACAAGAAGCCCAATCCCATCTACCATTTTAAGGCCATCTAAATTATTGGGCCACCTAGATACATTTGATTTTGGCCAATCTGAAAGCTCTGTTGTATTTCTAAAATAGAGGAAGACTCTATTTCCAGTCATATAACCTTCGCGTTCTGCTGCTATGTCTCCAGCAGAGTCTTCAGGTCCTTCATATTTTTTGCTTTGGGCAAATATTAATGGAATAGTTAATAATAAAATGTATAGGTGTTTTAGCATTTAAAAATTAACTCCCATGGAAAACTTTAGCATTCTAGGAGTTGCAAACATGGATGGATTTTTAATACGATCTTCGTAATCATTGAAATCACTTCGATGCCCAGCTAAATCCGTTTCCTTGATCACTGCGGTATAAGCACGACCTGTCCCACCATTAACCCAATTCTCATTCAATCTATCAAATAAATTATATACAGCTAACCGAAAGTTGATCTTATAATCTTTATAGATTGGCATATTGTAGTATGCCATTAGATCTGCATTATATTTTGCAGGGCGGTAATCATTATTTGGATAGAGATTTATACGCGAAAGTCTACTTTCTTCTATTGGGGAAAATGTATAGGGTGAGCCTGAATTATAATAACCAGTAATCGAAGCTCCATAATTTTCAGTATTGTAGGCCACAGTAGCATTAAATGTATGTCGTTGATCCCAGCTCATTGGAATAAATCTATTTACAGGATCCATGCTTGCCCCAGATCGCGAAAATGCTTGCTGGGGATTATCAGCATTCCCCCTTGTATATTGGAGCGTATAATTTATCCATGATGAAATAGGTCCAGACTGAAGATCAAATTTTATTTCAAGTCCTCTAGCATTTCCATAATCTTTATTGCTATACAAACCGTATTCAATTTGATTGTACGTACTGATTATTATAGTGCTTAACAAATTATAAATATCGCGATAAAAAAGAGAAACTTCAAAACCTGCACCAGGGAAGAGTTGTTGCCATAATCCAATTTCATAGGTTACAGTTTTTTCGGCTTTTAATTCCGCATTTCCCATCATGGTAGAGTAATCATTAGGCGCAATCAAAAATGAATGGTTCTGAAATAAAGAATACATAGGAGGCATTTGGAAAAAATGACCATAACTAAAATGGAGCACTGCTGCATCGCCAAGTTGGTATGCTAATCCAAATCTTGGACTAATTTGGGTTTGCGGTTTCGCATTAGGATAACTTGAAGTCATGCTATCTGGCAAAGAAAGTTGATTCGCTGGATTACGTCTATCGGAAGGAATAGGCGAATTAGGATTAAAGGTATCGTATCTTAAGCCAAAATTAATTACCATTTCATCAAATTCCATTTTGTCCTGAATGAACGCAGACATTTCGCTAGGTTTTACTGTGTACACATCGGCATATAAGGTAGAGTCGCCCAATATATGTGGTTCATATAGATCGGCTTCTTCAGCGGTTCCAAAATATTTATTTCTGATCTGATGCCATGCATTGTCAATATTATAGCTGGTAAAGTTCAATCCCGTTTTAATGCTATGATTTTTATTTACAATCCAGTTTAAATCAAATTTTGAATTAACACTATTCACTGTTCTTTCATCGTGATTTTTTTGCTGACCTCCCGTATAAAAACCAGGTCCAAAGCTCTCTAAATATTTATCGTGAACATAATTACTATCTAAGGGGTCTTTATATAAATAACCTCCTGAATAGTTTTCAGTAGTAGAAAGTTTCAGATCATAAAATAGATTAGTAGATAACAGATGATTCCATTGAAAAGAAAAGAAATTGGTTTTCCCGTATCCGGCTGCCATCCCATCAGGGTTATATTTAAATCCATGGTCATATCCATGCCCTTCATCTTGATCTGTTGAGAATAAAGTTGAGAATCGAATCCCATCAAGCACCTGGAAAGAAAGTTTACCAAGGATGCTGCTACCATACCAGCGATTCATACTAACATAACTAGAATCACCCGTATTTTGCGTGGCCCATAGCAGCGGATTGTCGCTATAATAATTACTGATATCATTGACATTATATCGCCTAATTCCATTTAAGTGGTTACGATTGCTTTGATCGCGAACATTTAAAAAGAAGAAGACCTTATCTTTAATAATTGGTCCACTCAGCTGAAATTTATAATCTTGGTTGCGATTAAAAATAAATTTATCAAGACCCAAAAAGATATGTGAATTTCCTGTTACATATTCACCAAACCCTGTAGAAAACGATCCTCCATACCTGTTGGAGCCATCTTTAGTGACCGCATTGACAACCCCGCTCATCGCATTTCCATATTCAGCATTAAAGGTACCCGTAATAATTTCTAGATCTTGAATGACGTCGGGTTCAATACTGAGCATGGATGATGAACCTCCAAATACCTCATCCACTTGAATTCCATCCACAAGGTAGGTTACTTCAGTGGTTCTACCTCCTCTGAAATGACCTTCTACCACACCAGCTTGCATACCAACAATTGCGCCAAGATCTTCTACTGCTAATTTCTCTATTTGATCGGTTGAAATATTTTTTATGGTAGAGGTTTGATCTTTCTTTGTAGTAATGGCATCCACCTCAACCGTAACAGTTTCGCCTTGAATTACCGTAGCAGTTAAAACCGCATCAATCGTAGTCGTTCTATTTACGGATACCCGAACGTTTTCAAATATCAATTGTTTATAGCCAATCATGTCAACGACTAATGTGTATACACCTGGCTTAATATTCACAATTGAATAATAACCTTCAAGATCACTAGCGGTACCTAGATTTGTATCTTTAACAATGACGTTTGCGGCAATTAACGGCTCATTGGTATCGCCATCTTTAATGGTACCAGAAATTTTACCTGTAGTCTGGGCTATTACACCCACAGTAAAAATTATATTTAATGATAATTGTAAAATGAATCGCATTTATTGACTTGGTTTTTCAGTGTGAAATAAAAAAAATAGGGACGAGTTTCCTCGCCCCTATTTTATTAAATCAATAACCCTACTTCATTAGGATCATTTTTTGTGTTCGCGTAAAGTTCGAGGACTCTAAGCGATAAAAGTAAACACCGGATGGCATGCTGGAAGCATTCCAAACCACCTTATGGATTCCGGCAGGTCTATGCTCATCAACTAGCCTTACCAGTTCGCGACCTAATACATCATAAATCATTAGTCTGGTCGGACCAGCTAGTCCTAATGAGTATTCTATCGTGGTTGTTGGATTAAATGGATTTGGATAGTTTCTCTCAAGTGCAAAACTGGATGCTATCATATCATCTTCGGTGCTTAAGATATCTCCATCTTTCCTACCAACATAGGTATGCGACCAGACTCCTGGTGTTTGCCATGCATTGTCATTATTGTTCTTAGACATGAAAAGATTACCTTCCCAGCCGGAACCATCATTATCGTGCCATGCTGGTTCGATTGGAATTCTCATTCCTTCTTTTGCAACAAACACT
>CAYLUE010000018.1:0-25479 GCA_964386795.1 uncultured bacterium | reverse complement strand
GGACTACCCTTTCCAGCAAGCGCTAAAAAGGGATTAAAACTTGACTTATCTCTTGATTGTTCTTTTTGCGGTATTCCTCCAACATCAACGATGTGGACTCCATCGCTCCAATTGGATGAGTAGGCTATGCCGTTTTCTACCCAGACATCATGAATGCTGTGCCCTGGGGTATCAAGCTCGTAAGAACCCACTCTAAATGGATTTTCTGGATCGCTAATATTGATGATATCATACCTAGTACCAGCGCTAAGTGCATATACATGGTCTTGATATATAAATACATTGTGGACTCCGCCCGTTAAATCATCATCGTACATCTTGGTTATGGTTACATTGTATGGGTCTGTTACATCAAGAATAACAAGTCCATTTTTACGATTAGAGGCGCCTTCTCTTGAAATAATTCCAACACGACCATTTTCACTTATTTTCACATCATTTACGGTACGCGCGTCAACTTTGATTGTATCAATTATGGTCATCTTAGATGGATCTGTAATATCCCAAAAATAAGCTTCACCATCAGCACTATGTGTTCCAGTAACTGCAAAATCTTTGCCTTTGTGCTTTCCAACGCCCGGCCATACCCATAGGTCTGAGGTATGATGATTTGTAACAGTTCCATGACCAACTACTTCAATTCTTTTTTTAACATTTCTAGGCACTACTTTAACTTTTGCCATCGCAGAATAACCACTAGTCTGGGCAGTAATTGTATAGATGCCTGGTGTCTCCGCGACAAACTTACCTTCTTCAGTAATTAATCCCGATGCGGGCAACCCAACTGATTCAGATGATTTATTATTTATAAATACATCAGAGTACACTGCTGTGCCAGTATAGGAAAAGGAAACCGGTACGTTTTTAACCAATTTTCCTCGAGAAGTCATAGGTTTTGCATCAAACTTGATCACATCTCCTGTTCGAATTTCATTAGAAGGGCTATCTAGTTTGAGTCTTTTTACTGGGTTTTTATCTGATTGAATATTGAGTGTCTTTTTAAGGTTTTCAGCTGTTACTATAACAGAAAATTTTCCTGATTTTTTTACAGTTAAATTTCCGAAACGATCAAATTCAGCAGTTTGCTTATTACTGGTAGAGTATGACACCTTAACATCTTCTCTTAATAAATTTGCTTTATCAAATACTTGTGCTGAATAGCTGACGTTTGTATTCGTATAGACTTTATCTACTGGATCAACAAAAACTATGCGATCTAATGGTGGGTCAGGAACGTCAATGTTTAACATCCCGGAAACAAATCCTCCTTTTACGCCTCTGGCATACGCTCTAATTGCTAATTTTCCTCCTTTATATGCTTTGACAGTAATCTCAGCAACGCCAGTTGAATCACTAACTCTTGGTTCCACAGATAATGCTTTTCTTTGGCCTCTAACCATAAACATGCCTTTAGCTTGCTTACCCTTAGAGTCGACCAAACGAACGGTCATTTTTTTTGTTTCGCCTATATTTAATGAAACCGTTTCAGGCTCAAACACGAATTTAAGATCTTTATTTTGCGATCTCGGTGGCTGAGCAGTTAAAACAGTAAATGATAAAAGTGTTATAGTAATAAAATTTTTCATAATTAATCTCCGTTTGATTTATTATCGACCCATTGGGCCAGAGCCACCTGACTCTTCATTATAGGTTACGCAGTATAGCCCGGAATTCATATCGGTAAAGAATACGTAATCTTTATATGGTTGAGCACCCCATACCATTGGTGCGTTGGGTATTCTACCGTCTTTATGGTAAGAAAGGAAGTGACCAATTTCGCGACCTTGCTTATATATGTCGCCTAATAGCTCACCAGAAATATCAACTATTCTAAGCCCTCCTTGATAATTTCCTGCCAAGAGAATATCTCCGTAAATCCATAGATTGTGAGAGCCAGCTTCTGGTACCTGGTAAATAGCATCTTCTGTGGGATTGCTTGGGTCTGAAAAATTGAGAAAATGATAAGCGCCTCTAGGGTTTGATGGTTTATTTTGTGTTGCCATCACACCCCAAGGAAAATTCTCATCCCCACCAACAATATAGAATTTACCTGTTGATTCGCTTAAAAAAGGGAACGCGGCATGGTTTCTGCCTGTTGGGTCTTTCATTTCCGCTAATTGTACAGGATTAGATGGACTACCTTGTCCTGCTTTAGCAAGTAGTGGGTTAAATTGAGATTGTGAACGATCAGATTCTTTGTACTTTTTTGCGCCAATATCAACAGCAACAACACCATCTGCCCAGTTAGAAGAATATGCAATACCATCTTCGATCCATACGTCATGAATACTATGACCTGGACTATCCATTTCATAGACCCCAACTCTAAAAGGTTTTTTAGGATCATCTATATTAATAATGTCGTACTTGCGACCGTTATTAACTGCATAAACGTGGTTCTCATATATGAATGCATTATGAACACCTCCAGTCATATCGTCGTTGTACGCGGCGCTGATCGTAACATTATAAGGATCTGAAACATCTAGAATCACAAAACCGTTTTTACGATCTGATGCACCTTCACGAGTGATTACGCCAACCCTGCCGTCTTCCGATATCTTAACATCATTAACAGTACGCGCATCCACGGTAACCGTATCGATGATCTTCATATTCGCTGGATCAGTCACATCCCAAAAATATGCTTCACCATTTGATCCCCAAGTACCGGTAACAGCAAAATCCTTGCCTTCATGCTTACCGATACCAGGCCAGATCCAAAGATCTGAAGTTAAAACATCGGTTATTAAACCATGTCCAGCTAGCTTAACTTTTTTATTTACATTTCTAGGAACAACCTTGATTGTTTTTTGGGCTGAATATCCACCAGCAGAAGCTGAAACGGTATACATCCCAGATGTTTCTGCAACAAAACGCCCATCGCTCGTGATCTGCGCAGAAGCAGGCAAGGCAAACTCACCATAGTCTGCTTTCCCAGTATATGAATAGTATACCGGAACATCATTTAAGCTTTGACCATTTTGCTTGGTTGCACTGGCCTCTATTTTTAATACATCACCAGTACGAATTTCATCTACATCATTTGTCGAAATTTTAACAGCACGAGCTGGGTTTTTAGACACTTTAATATTCAAAGATTGTGTTACCCCTTCTGCAGTTGCGGAAAGCCTTACCTTTCCTGACTTATGAGTCATAAGATTATTTAGCTCATCAAAACTAGCAATCTTTACATCGCTGGATTTATAAACAACGGTAGTAGTAGCAGTGCGATCAAGTCCTGCTTTATCTACAACTTTTGCGGAAAGATTGGTTACAGTATTTGTATAGAGTTTATTTGGTCTTTGAAAAAATGTAACGCTTTCAATAGGTGGATACGGTACATTCACAATCAAACTTCCGCTTACCCTATCATCTCTTTTCACTGTTACGGTTCTCGTTGTGAGCTCTAGTCGCCCAGGCTTATGAACCTTTAAGGTTACTTTAACCTTGCCTTCAGATTCACTAATCCTAGGTGAAACAGAAAGGGTGCCTCTTTGACCATATATATAAAAAGGGTTATCAACTAATTTATTTTTATCATCTAATAGTTTGATGACAACTTCTTTGGATTCTCCTACATTTACCTCAATTGAATCCGATCCAAAATCAAAATGTACCTTTTCCTGAGCACTCAATGTGCCGATTAAAAGTAATGCAAATACATATATTGTTGACCGCATGAAATTACCTCCTATTTATCCATTCATTAAATTTGAAGTATAAAATATACGTAAGAAAAAAATGGGGGTCTATTTTTTTATTTTTCTGCCCATTTGGGTGATTTGCAATCACAAAACTGTCTTATTTGGGTGACATATTCTACGATTTCACTATGTGAAAGTTTAAGGCCCCAGCTAGGCATATAGTGATGTTTCTTCATTATCTTGCCCCCATTATATATGGTTTCATAAATCGTATCATCGGAACGTGTTGAGAATAGTGTAGAATCTGTAAAGTTTCCTGGGGCGGTTGGTAAATAAGCTGCATTATAGCCATTACCATCTCCGGTAATACCATGGCAAGAGGAACAATTGGCGCTATAGCTACTAGTGATCTTATTGATTGATTTACTAGTTAAATTAATATATCTGGGTTGTGATGGTTTGCGATCCATAGATAGATATGATTGCAAAAGCATCATGGTTTTTTTATCTATATTTTGCTTCGGCATGATGCTTTCCGGAATAACCATGTGCGTACTTTCAATAGCCATTTTAATATATCCATCGGTTAGGCGATTGCTTGTATTGGTTAAATCAGGTCCGATCATTCCACCTTTACCATTAAGCTGATGACAGCCAAGACAGGACAAATTATTTTCTAAAAGATTCTCAGCTTTTTGTATTTGAAAATTTGAGATTGGCTTTAATATGGTATTCAATGCAAAATCATTAAACCAGCTCATGATTGTGTTAATCTCGTCTTTCGTAAGATTATAATCAGGCATCCTGCTGCCGGTACCTGGATAAAACCCATTGGGTCTAATTGGGGTAGGTGATTGTAAATAGGAAATCAACCATGGGGACTTTGTTCTCAATTTCTGCGCTGATAAGTCAGGCGCATTATGATTTGTAAACCAACTGTTTTCATCTTGCATTTCATGACAAGAAATACAGTTTTGAGAAAGGAAAATCTTTCTTCCTTGTTCGATAGTGGTTTTAGGAAATAATTGTAGAGCTTTTTTATATTTTTTATTTAACCCCTTAAGTTCTGATTTACCATTATCTATAATATGATTGGTCATAGCTACTATGATTTCTATCGATCTATAATCATTTTTATCGAAAAACATTGGCATAGCAGTTTCTTGAGATAAATGTTGTTGTGGATTAAGTATTGTTTCATAAACCCATTCGCGTTTTAATCTGACCCCTGATGTATTGAGATTAATTGATTTTTGTTGTCCCTGTTTATTGATGATATGGCAGGCGGTACATTGATACTCATCACTAATCAACTGAAATGCATTTAGATCGTTGGAGTTAGCTACTGGTATTACTATTGGTTCCTCTATTTTTTTTGAATCCAAAAATTTGGTTAGTGCTAACACCTCATCATCAGATAAATTAAAATTTGGCATTCTAGATGCCCCGATATTATAACGAACCTTGTGTGGAGATTTTAGATAATCAAAAATATAGGCTGGGTTATATTTTGTACCTGAGCGGCTTAGATCTGGTGCTCTTGAAGAAATTATATTCGATGGTTTTATTCCAGCATGGCAACTACCACAACCTAATTCATTAATCAGAATATCGGCATCGGTTTTTAATTGCCCAAACCCAATTGAAAGGAAAATTAAATTATAAAGCGCCTTTAAATAAAGCTTACCAGCCAAATTGAATATTGATTGTTGGTAAAAAATGGGCTTGGGCACCAAATGGGTATTCTCCAGCAATTAATTTATATCCAAACGAAAGACGAAATGTATTGCTCTTTTGCCAAACAGCTAATCCTTGTTGTTCAAAGGCATAACGCCCTCTACCGCCAGGCATGAGATACATATCATAATCAATTAGATAATAAAAACTATCTGTAAACTTCCGATAATATTGACCGCCAGATTTAATGATAAAATCATTATAGTAAATTGATAGTCTAGGATAAATAATTGGGAGATCTATAGTGGCATCATCTGAAAGATTTTTTCCATTTAATGCAACTCCAATTCCAGCGCTAAGTGATAGTTGCCCGGAATTAATATTGCCTGTTGTCCCAATTATTTCAGAATAGAATGACAACATTTGCGGAATAGAAAACTGGGTAGAGATTAAGGAAAACATATTTGGATCCCCCATCTCTTTACCTAAAGGGCTCTGAAGCCATTTGAGCCCAGGCGTTGGGTATTCCACCCTAAATATGCGGGCCATCTTCCAGGAATTATACATTGACATTCCTTGCTTTATAGATACGCTTGGCATCATTAAAAACTTATTTACACTTAGTTCGGATCCATTCTCCATACCCATTCTAAATGGCGTAAATAACCCTACTTCTTTTCGACCCTTTTCAAGTAAAAATGCAGATTCACTGCTCCATTGAGCTGAAATAAATGAAAAAATAAATAATAAATGTATTATTCTCATTTTACTGTCCAATTCGCAGTAACCGGCATGTGATCAGAGAGCTTTGTCGCATCCTGATGAGTTACACCATTGGACCATGCAGTATTTGTCCATAAATAATCAAGCTTTCTATCTAATTCGAGCTTACCTCCTGGGCTATGAGTATAATGCTTGGTCTCGTTCATGCCATACTGTTCAAGAGATATCGCTGGCTCATAGCTTCCATATAAATCATTTAACCAGGTAATTTCTTCTGTAAAATATGCACCTTCTTTATGCTCTGGCTCTTTACCTGAATGATAGGTTCCAACTTCGCATTGGTCTTCAAGGCAATAATCTGTTTTGGTTGCATTAGGTGGAATCGCATTTAAGTCGCCCCCAGCAACAAAACTGAAACCATTGGCAACAATATCATCCAATATAGATTTAAATCCGGAAATATGTTTTTGCTTGGTATCATCCGTAGCAAAAGCGGTTAGATGGCCGTTCACGGCATAAAAAGGGGTGCCAGGCATATTCACTTTTGCGCTCAGCACGTTTCTGCGAAGGTAAAAAAGCTGTGTAATACCATCCTGATCTCCTCTAAGAGGTAGCTGGTGCCTCTTTGCATCTTCCAGCTTCCATTTTGACAGTATAAGATTTCCTGCGTCAACTCTTCCTATTCCATCCGCTAGAATAATTTGTGACTTCCATTTTGAAGCATAAGCCCCATAATTCAAATCTGTATTATTTAATAACCACTGCGCTTGGTCAACATAAGAGGATCTTTTTGACTGGACGTCTACTTCTTGCATTAGTACAATATCTATATCGTCATTCTTAATTTTATTTGCGATGCCTTCAAGTCCCGTGATTACTTCACTTTTGCTGATAATTACACGATCACCACATGCATCTAACGCAAAATCAAGACGAGCCACACCAAATCTGACGTTCCATGTCATAACGCTTATGGATTTTTTTGCAGGGAACTCTTTAATCAGATTTGACTGATAGAGAACTGCATCCTCAGTATCATCAAATGTAGTTACCAATGGGTCGCACCCTGAAATAAATAATGTTATAATAAGAGCAAAAAGAAAATATGTTCTTTTCATAATAATAAATTACCTTCTTAATAATATTACAATTTACAACGCTCAATACCTGTTGCAAATAGAACTACTGATTCATCAGGTTTAATCCAGCTAATATCTTTTAAGGTATTATATGCTCCCCAAACAACACCTGCTTCCGGCCCAGCATTAATCCCAGTTGTTGCAACAAATTCTTTAGTTAAAGTTTCAAGATCTTTTTCTGGGACAGCAATTGCTATCCCGTCAGATTGATAAAGTATGTCTAATATCCAATGCCCCCCTAATGGCCCAGGTACATTTAACCCCAACGCAATGGTATTGCTATTTTCCCAAAAATCAGTAGAATTTTTTAATCTCTGAAATGCATTAACAACTGGAGCGCATCCATTAGATTGTGCAGCGACCATTCTTGGCAACCTGCCTTTAATTCTTCCAATCGATTTTAATTCAACAAAGGCCTTCCACATTCCAATCAAACCGGTACCACCTCCTGTTTCATAAATAATAATATCTGGTAATTGCCATCCTAACTGCTCTGCAATTTCATAACCCAGCGTTTTCTTTCCTTCTACTCTAAACGGTTCTTTTAAGGTAGAAATATCAAACCAGTCCTTTTCTTTTTCAGATAGCATTTGCTTAGCTGCATCCGAAATTGTTTTTCCGCTTAGCGAAACATGTTTAGTATAGCGCTTCGTTTCTTTTAGATATTCTGCTGGAATCGTTTCAGGAAGAAATACATGACAATTAATCTTAGCTTCTCTACAATACGCAGCAGCAGAAATTCCCGCATTACCTGCTGAAGGTAGGCAAATATTCTTTACGCCCTGTTCTTTTGCCATTGTAATAGCTAATGACATGCCCCTGTCTTTGAAAGAGCCTGTAGGGTTTACAGTTTCGTTTTTCACAAATAAATTACTTGTAAGGGGTAATAATGGGGTAAAACCTTCGCCAAGAGAAATAGGATTAGTTACGTTTGGGAGTATTGATGCATACCTCCATAGTGAGTATTCGTCCATTTTGATTGCTAAATCAAAAGTAGTGCTCTCCCAGCTATAATGTACAGAAAGCGGCTTACCACATCTACATAGCCAGACAGGTTTTTTGACATTGGGAAACCTGGATTTACATGAAGTGCATTTATAATGCATCTAAATAAACTTTGATTATATAATTGTTTTTGATTGCCATGTATCCTTTGTTAAATGCAAAATTACTTTCTTATTTTTAATTAATAAAACTATAGAAAATAGGCTACATAATGAAAAACATACTCCTTTTAATTAATATTATTATTATTGGCTCATATCCAATCAAAGCAGACGACCTAAAAGACCAAATACTCAGCATGAAAAAAAGGGCTGAAGTACGAGATCAATTGTTAAGTGATCGATTTAAAACTGTCCTTCCAGCTATAATGGATCGCACAGGAATTGATATGTGGATCATCATTGCTCGAGAATATAATGAGGATCCCGTTATTAGAACGATGTTACCAGCCAATTGGCTTAACGCCAGACGTAGAACAATATTAGTAATATATAACCCGGGAAAAGGTAAAGCATTAGAAAGCTATGCTGTTGCACGCTATGATGTTGGAGAGGTTTTTAAAAAAATGTGGGATCCAGAAAAGGAACCTAATCAATATGCTGCTCTTGCAGAGCTGATTAGATTAAAGAATCCAAATAAGATTGGATTAAATCAAAGCAAGCACTTTGCTCAAGCTGATGGTTTAACTGCAACAGAATTAGAATTATTTACCCAATCATTAAATCGCAAAGACCGTAAAAAAATTACTAGCGCTGAACATCTAGCGATAGGATGGCTTGAAACCCGTAGTAAGCTTGAAATGGATATCTATCCTACGATCTGTAAAATCGCGCATGATATTATTAAAGAAGGTTTTTCATCAAAAATAATTAAGCCAGGCATAACTACTACCGACGATGTTGTTTGGTGGTATCGAGAACGTATTAGGGATCTTAATTTAATAACATGGTTTCATCCTACCGTAGATTTACAAAGATCCGATAATGCTGAGTTTGATTTTCTCAGTGCATTTTCAAAATCTAAAGATAGTAATGTTATTCAGCGCGGAGATTTACTGCATGTAGATTTTGGCATTACATACTTAGGTTTAAATACGGATACACAGCAACATGCGTATGTGCTAAAAAATAATGAAAATGTTGCGCCAAATGAAATTAAAGAAGCTTTAGCAATTGGGAATCAACTTCAAGATATATTGACTGATGAATTCAGCATAGGTAGAACTGGAAATGAAATTTTATTCAATGCACTCAATAAAGCCAAATTAGGTGGAATTAAACCACAAATATATACACATCCAATCGGATATTATGGACATGGATCTGGTCCAACTATAGGAATGTGGGATCAACAAAATGGCGTACCAGTTAATGGCGATTATCCATTATATCCAAACACCGCCTATTCAATTGAGTTAAATGCAAAAGTTTTTATTGAATCGTGGGGTAAAGAAGTGGCAATTATGCTTGAAGAAGATGCTTTTTTTGATGGCAATACTTGTGAATATATTGATCCAAGACAAACGGATATGATAATAATTAAATAACTACAAATTCACCGGATTCTTTATTTTTTTCAACTTTATCATATTCAAAACACTTACCATTCATCGCAATATAAACTCCATTACTAAGACTTTGCACAAAACCAATTGCACCGCCAAGATTAAAAAGGCCATCAGAACTACCAAATTTATAAGGTATCATTGCACCAGTAAGCACAACAACCTTATTTAAATTAGCTTGTGCAATTTCATAAGCTGTTGTGGTCATAGTGTCAGTGCCATGTGTTATAATAATCTGATGTTCTGATGCATTAGAGCAATTATCAACAATTAATTCGCGGTCAATATCATTCATTTCAAGGCTATCTTTCATCATCAGGGTAGAGATATTAACATCCACTTTTGATCTACCTAAATCAAGCATTTCTCGTAAATGTGTCTTATTAAAAAATAATTTGCCAGTAAGTTCATCATATTCTTTATCAAATGTTCCACCTGTAATAAATATACGTATAGTCATAACTACTCCAATAAATAAGGGGCATGTTCATTAAGAAACTTTTTTGCAGTTTTATCACTACATTTCAATTTATAAGCTAATTTCTTAATATTGATTTTATTAACGTTTTTAAATCTACAATCCTGTACAAATCCATCAATCATTCCATTTTCAATTAATGAAATAATTTTAGATTCCACAGGGCTTGAATACCATTTTTTATGATCAGGGTTTGCTCTAAGACTATAGGTGGCATTTATTTTTTTAAGCTTTTCATCTGATGTATAAGCTAGCGGAGAATCAGAAGTTTTCATACCACGTAAACTATTAGCTAGTGTTTTGATTTCTCCACTATCTTTTCCTGCTGACATAAACCAATCCTCGTATTCAATGATTGGATTATATAAAGTATTATCTGTTAATAATTTTCTACCGCCAGCCAGTTTTGTCAAATATACATAAATCAGCTTATTGAATCGGGCACAAAACTGTTCTGAATCTAATTTCAAGGCACATTTATATAAGTATTCATTATTAATTATTCGGATAGTTTCCTTATTACTATGGCTATCATGTGTAGTATGGTCTAATAATATTGGGGAGCTGAGCTTAACCTTGATACCCCAGGCTACAATTGGATCAATATAATCGTATATAGCACCTGATTTTGAAAATTCATCATCACATAATCTATTATAATAATCAATTCTTCCATTTATATACTCTATGGAATCGTTCCGTGATTTTTCATCATCAAATTTATAATTCCTGTAAAAGACTTGGTCCTGAATTGGATCATAAAATTCAGCTTTATTTGATAAATAATAACCACTTGCGTGTTCAATTGGAAGCAAGGTTTTCATCATGGTTCGCATACTAGGTGAATTACCATTGTCACTATAACCAACTAGGGATTTTATCACTTTATATATATCAGAATCATTCATATTGATATCGGAATATCGGAATATAAAATATATTATGTCAATATAATAAATGGATTACTGGATAAAAGAAGCATTAATCTCGCACACTTTTTAATATGATATATTCAGCTTTAAATTCTAATTTTAATATACTTCTTAATTATTTATGATATTTGCTACGTGTTTTTATAATTAAAAAACGTATTTCCTACTATTCTTACCATATAAATATAATATTCATTTAATACGTAGTAATTATATGATTTTGTGTATTTAATGACCTTTAAGCACTCTTTTAATTAGCTGATTATTATAAGAATTGCTCATACTAATAAAATATATTTATTATTCTTACCTATCATTCTTCATTGATCTTCCAATTCTTAATAACAAACTATAATTCCTTCAATTAATCTTCATTGGCTCTCATGTATTTTTGTTTTTTTTTATTTTTTTCATTTTAAATGCACTTAAATATTTATCTCTATTTAAATGTTTAACATCTTATTTTAATAATTCTTCAATTATAGAGATGTATATTCTATCATAAAATACCAATATTATGTATAATAACTTCCTCACTATATAAATCTTTATCCGGTAATTATACCGAGGGTATCTATATTATAATGTTTAATATTTTATTATTTATAATTTCATATTTAAACTGTTCGAGCTTTATTTGTTTTTTTATTTTTATTTCTTAAAAATATTATTAATTCTTTATTTTCTTATTTGTAATTTATTTCGTGAAAAATTACGTTCATAGATTGTCCGATCCACGTGATCCTGCTTATCCCTTTTCAGATACCTATATTTGCTCGAAGTGTAATGAACGTTTGTCACTGGATTCTACCTCCTGCGATATTTGTAATTTATATATTTATGGTGAAATAGATTCCTCTGCCCTTAATGACCCTTCCACATATCCAGAACCAGCACCGTATAATAAATCCTACATTGTAGATAAAACCAATACTACTCTTAAAATTGACGAATCTGATACAACTATAAATCCTGATATTGATAGTTATATCAAATCACTATTTAATCAAGCCTTTGTTGTATTTATGTTGTTAAGTTTTTTATTAATTGCTTTTTTGTATTTTGACTATACTGGTATTGTAACAGATTACAACCAACAACTAATTGGCAATTGAGCATTGGTTAAGTTCTTATTAAAATTTGTATTATTTTCTAGCTTAACCTATTTCATGCTGCTAATGTCTATTGAAGCTGGTAAGATAACAAGAGACCACGCCAGATTAACTAATGCCCTAAATTTATCAAAATCAATCCAATATTATAAAATGACCTATCAGGCCTTTCCTAAATCTGGGCCCACTGCTAACCCTATAGACTTATTACTAAATGAGCAAATCTTGTATGAAGAAATGCGAGATCCGTTATTTATTAGTTCTACAATTAAATTAGATCATACAGTTGATTTCTTACATGATTCATATTATAATATTTCTACATCTTTAAATATGGATACATTAAATATTCGCTATAACCATCTTAAACTAGAAACGCTGAAATATTTCAACCTAACCTACAATACAGAAGACACACTAGATAATGAATCTACTGTTACTATAACATCTATAGACTCATCAACTATCACGGTATTACCTAATTCAGTTTCTGTCTTTGATTCATTTCCCCGTGAATGCGTTATTGCATATAGCTCTAATAATGCTACAGATTCTTATGAAATTAGTGTTTGTCTTGAAAGTAATTTTTATAAAAGTAAAAAAAAGTGGGATGGCGGCAATGATGATAATCGATATGAAATTGGTAGTGATTTGCGGCTGAACACTAATATTTCTCTAAATGATAATAACCAAATAACTTCCTCAGATAATACCTCTATTATTAAGTAAATTATATAATGTCAGCAAAAAAAACTCAAATTATTACTCTGGTTTGCAATAAGGGTGGAGTAGGCAGATCTACTACCGCTATTAATATTGCATGGAGCCTGGCAAGTAAAAATTGTAATGTATTAGTGTGTGACTTAGATGCACAGGCTAATACATCCTCTAGCCTTGCAAAAAATTACCAAGAAGATGTGATTGAAGATGAAAGGAATGTTACAAGCTTGCTTAAATCATCTGGTGATAGTGCAACAGATTATATTGTTGAAACTAGGAATCCTAACATCAAGCTTCTGGCATCTACGTTAATGCTGGATAGTACAGAAGGCGAAGTTAAATCTTTACTAGATTTAAATGTATTTAAGTTGTTTGATCATTTTTTTAATAGAAAATTAAAATCTGAATTTGATTTTATTATTATTGATACACCCCCACAAAAATCATCCGTATTAACACTAAATGCATTATTAACAAGTAATTGGTATTGGTATGTATTAAGCGCAGAAGATCAATGGTCACTTGATGCCAGAATCGTAAGTGAAAAAATAATGCAAGATGTAAGAAAGCTAAATCCAAAAATAAAACCACTACCTGTATTAATGACAAAATTTGTGAATGGATCATCACAATCTATAGAAATGAAAAAAATTGCTTCTTCTGAATTTAAAGCTGGGGTCTTTAAAACTACGATAGGATATTCAACAGTAATTTCAAAATCTCATAGCAACCGAAAAGCAATCCATGAATTTTCATCTGGACACAGAGTTGCAAAGAACTATGATAGTGTTGCTTTAGCTATTAATAGATATATTGCAAAAATCAAATAATAATACATGAAAAAGAAAAATGAAAAGACGCCAATTGATACTAATTCAATTCATAAGGGTCTTATAGATAATTATGGAATTGATAATAAGAAAATGATCAATGAAGATATGAGTGCGTTCCAAGATTTTCAAAGCGTTGCTGAATCAATTGAAAAATTAGAAAAAATAATTGAAGATGGTAAAGAGCTTGCGAATAAAGATAAAAATTATTCGGAATTTCTTGATGGTGTTAAAAGCAATTTATATCAACAAAAAAGTCAACTCTTTAAATTAAAATTAGCAAACGCTGAATCAAATGTTTCGCTGATGTTATCTAATTTGGAAGAAGATGCCACATCAAATGATTTTATTGCCATTGAACGAGAAATTAAAAAATATAGCGAAGTCGTTTTTTCTCTTAAATCTGAATCTGATGAAAGCTCAGAACTAAAAACTCTTTGGACCGAACATCATAATAAAATTGATATTTTTCATAATAGATTACAAAAGAAGCGTATTCAGCGCTCTGTAAAAGCAAGTAAGGATCGTGTACAAAAAGCTATCATAGACTTTGAAAAAAAGATCGATCATGTACAATATACTTTGATAAAAAAAGATCTTACTGCTGCAAAAAAATCATTAAAAAAACTGCAATCAACAATTGATGACGCTCAAATCACAGGAAAAAAAGATGAGGGCTATCATGATTGGCTTAAAGAAGAAATCAATAAATATGATAAATATGATCAAAAAATCATAGATGTTGATTTAAAAATTGATATAGAAAAACACAGAAAAGAGCTGGAGGATGCCCAGCCTATAGTTGTTAAGGGAATTAATGAGCTAAATAGAAATATTGAGGGGGTTGATTTTTTAGAAGAAGAGCTCGAAGAAGAAGTGAATGAAGAAGATGATCTCTGGGAAAATGGAGAAGAGGAAGAGAGTATTCAATCTAGTTCTAATTCAAAGGATTTAAGCAATAATAAAATATCGCCATTAAAATTAGTTACAGAGATAATTGCTTATGCTGCTGCAGTTATTGCATTGATTTATTTTACATCGCAAAATTATATTGATCTTAGAAATCTAAATAGCGAGCTCCCTATAAAAGAAAGGAAGCTTCAACTAATCGCTGGAACTGTTGTTGGTGAACAGATTGAAAAGAACAAGTTGGTTGATACACAAAATTCTCAGAGGATTATTGAGCTATCAAAATTATTGTCAACTATAGCCCCTAAATCTGTTAAAATGGATCAAATTAGCTATACAAGAAACAGTGATAATTCTTACTCGTTTCTATTAAAGGGAGAGATTGCCAGCAATAAAAATACTGCATCAAAAATATTTAATAAGCTAGTTGAGGATTTGAGAAAGCAACGCTCAATTAAAAGGGTCATTGTAAAAGATCAAAAAACACTTCCTCAAGATAATTTAATTTTTACAATTGATTTAAAATCATGAAAAATAAGAATAGTTCTAAGCGCATATTTCAGGCGATACTACTTATCGGGCTAATAGTATATAATTATACAACGGTATTAAATATCAATTCTATAGCTGATAAAATATCCTATATTGATAATAAAATTGAGTTATCCAATTATGAATCAATGAATATTCCGGATCTATTAGCCAATAATAAGAAATATGTAAAATATGTAGAAAAAATTACTAAACAATTTGAGGGAGACGTAGAATATTTAGAATCGCTTGATACAATTAAAGAAATGTGTAAAAGAAATAATATTTCAGTTATTGAATTAACATCAGAGTTAAAGAATAATCTAAATGCTCCTCAAGGAGTTTTTGAAAATTATGACCGGACCACGGAGCGCTATCAAATCAATCTTAAAGTAAGTGGCGTCTTTTTAAATATTGGGAAATTAATGGAACAGTTATTTGAGTCTGGTTATTTTGTAAACACAATAATAATGGATCGATCTTCGAGCAACAAAGTGACAGGATTTTTTACACTGTATCACTATCTATCTAAACCTTTAAATACTAGCGATGTGTTGTCAATCAATTTTAATAAAGTAATCAAAAATACCCCTTTGTATAATACAATAGGATTGCAAAAAAATATGAATTGGGGTAAAGATATTTTTTATAAACCTAAAAGGGTTGCAAAAGCAGCTCCCAATACTCGCGCATATTATCTGACAGGTGTTAGTCTGATGCCAAATCCATCTGTTGTGATCAATGGAAAAACTTACAAAAATGGATCCATTATTGATATTTATACTATTAATGATATAACAGCTAATAGCGTAACTCTTTCTAGCGCTAGAAAGAGTATTGTATTGCAATTAGAAAAAGGTGCGGCCATACAAGTCACGACTAAAGGTTTTAAAAAAGCATTTACTGATGCGAGACGAAACGGTCAATCTTATTTTGAATATAAGGGAAAGCTATATAGCACCGATCTCAACTAATTATAGGCATGAGTATTATTGCAGTAGTTAGTTAAAGCATTATATCTATTATTATTATCAACCAATTTGATACTCAATTCTATATAATTGATTAAACAAAAAATTAACCATTTGAGGAAAAAATATGAATTTTAAACTAAGATCCGATATTAATGCTCGCACTGCTTTGGTATATGGTGGCGCTGCGTTTCTACTAGTAATTGTTGGTTTTAGATCAATTTTTGCAACGCTAGACCCAGAGCATGTTGGCTTAATGACATACCTATCTATTGCCGCTCTGATACTAGAGTTTGTTCTTCTTATAATTTATGCTCAGGCTATCTATAATTTAGGTCCTGATGGTGGAGATTCCCATGCTAGCGCTTCTGATGCAGCTGGAGCAGTAAGTAATATGGATAAAGACTCTGTATCAGCATTAACTGGTGCAGTAGCTGGTCTTAAAGATGAATTAAGAGATCACAATAAAAAAATTGAGACACTTAGCGATGGAGTAAATAAGCTCGTTAAGGGAAGCGTCCAAAAAGAGATCCATAAAGAGATTAGTAAGATTTTGAATAAAGCGTTAGATAGTTAGATAGAGTCATGAAAAAAGTAGAAGTATACTTTCTTATCAACCTGGGCGCCATTCTAAGTATTTTTGCTATCGAAGGTGAGCTTGGTGAATATATGCGCCGTCAGGATGATATTCTCCTTGAAGTTGCAAAAGATAAGCTTGAATCAATGGTTAGTGTAGATAATATAAACTCTCTTAATTCTGATTCGCTGTATAAATTTACCTTTAACCTTGATGGAGAGTACGAAGAAAATTCAGCTAATGTTGAAGCTACCTTTACCTTAAATGATACTAGCGTTTCAAACGCACAATATACCGTATCATCTAAAGCGATTGAAAAGGAAGGGTCTTATGTTGCAGAAATACCCCTATCTAATTTTGATGTTTATCAAGATAAGCGCTTTGATGTTGAACTTTTAATTGGGTTTAAACCGGAAATATCAAACCTGACATTAAATAATTGGGCTAATGTTTTTGGTAGCGAACAAATCGCAACTAAAATTGAAAAGAATATTTCTGATAAGGTAAGGCGCGAGGGATCATTTAAAATTACAAGAAAGTTAGATGCCTTTATTACCCCGGTTCCGCTTGAAGGTCAAAGAACTGATTTCTTTGTTTTATTTGATAAAAAAAGATATACAGTTCTCAAGGGACTACAATGGGAAGTGCCTGTTACAGTTGGTGGTGTGTATTCTAATAAAGATTTTGAAATATCTATTTCAAAGGGCGCTGATATGATATCTAACCTCGAACAAGGAACCCCGCGATCTATGTTGGTTGGCACATCAACAAATAAAGGAGGAACTGTTGAGGTAAGTGGAGTAAGAAAAAGCGATAGTAAGGTTGTAACAACTAAAGCTAGAATTGTAGTGATTGAACCCCAGTGGGCTGCAGAACAAGATATAGTTGAAATTTACACGAATGAAAAGTATAATTTTGATATGAGAGTAAAATCATTATCAAGAGATCGTGTAGCCATTAGATTTACAAGTACTTTTGGAGATAATAAAAGGGTTGTTGAAAAATCGTCTATGTCGGTAGGTCCGTATAAAAAAACTGGGAAGCTTACCTTTGAAACGCTTGTAGATGGTACCCCATTGAAAGATTTAACTCATGCAGTGCAGGTGAAAGCGCTTCCAGCTCCCGCGGTTGATTTTAAGCGTAAACCCAATACTAATGACTTAACCCTTGAGGTTATAACCTATGGAAAATTGAATGCCGTAGATAAATTATTTCCTATAGGCGGTATCAGTGGGAAAGTCATTGAAATTGGTAGTGAAAAATATGGTAATAGAAAACTAACAAGATACAGACTATCAATTGCACGACCTGCGTATGGTGGTTTGCAATCAGTAAAACTTAAAATAAAAGATAAATATGGTTCGTTAAATGAATATGAAAATGAATTTGAATACCTTGATTAATAAAATACATTATTTTGCATTTACTGTTATAGTGCTATTTGGATCGTCTAGCATTGCTCAGCAAAACTTGATTAGTTGGGAGGTGGCTGACCCAGCATTAAATCGGAAATTTATTGAAATGTATCTTAATCAACTGATTGAGAATGACAAATTTGATCAAAACTCGATTCAAGCATCGGATGTCATTATGGTGCAAATGCAACAGCAAGACGGAAAGCTGACATTAAAACGACTTAGGGCAAAAAATTATGATTCGGGTGAGTATCGAAGATTTATGATGGATCAAGTAAAAAAGCTTGGTCCTGATATTATGAATACCATCATGGACCGGAAATATAAATGGGCGGAAATAAATAGAAGAGATCTATCTGCTTTGGAGACATATAGCAATATAGATAATATTTTAAATGAGCGAAGCTTCAAGCGAGCTAGAGATGGCTTTTGGTGGACAACCTCGCAAGTTGAAGTATCGACAAATCAGAGTATTTATATTCGATCTAAATCAACCAACCAAGCATTTCGACTAGAAACAGGAATCTCAGACCTGGGTTTGTATCCACAATTTTTTGGCAATACAATACTTGGTCTATCCAATGATATTTCAAGTACATATTTTATTGTACCAAGACAAGCAAAGGTTGATGTTATCAAACAGCCTCTTGATGGTACATTTGGAATAGGTTTTAAATTTGATACCCACTCCATTGGCGGGCAAGTCAACTATATGGACTCTGGAAATAAGTTTAAGACAGGAAAAGTATTTGATGAAAATCACGTAGTTTTACCATCTGCTAGCGGTTTAGTCTATTGGAGCAACACCTTTGCTATTAATAATTTTATTGATTTTTCTAAACTAGGTTTTCTAAAAAGATTAAATAAAAACCTTTCAGGTGCTGAGCGGACCGATGAAGCTTTTGGATCATTACGCTTAAAAGTTGGTTTATCGTTTACGGAGTTCATTCATGCCAAATTAAAACCTGGCTCTAAGGATGAAAAAGAAGGTAGAGATCTTGAAATAACAGATCGTTTAAACAAGGTTGATGAAGCGCTTGGGTTCTTTGTTCGATCAGAACTTGTAACAGATAATAAAAAACTAAAGGCTTACGCACAGGCCAATCAGTCCTTTAGCGGATTTAATAATATAGGATTTGGCGCAGAATATAGTATTAAGGTCTTAAAGGTAGGCGTTCAAGTGGTTAATATTCCAAAGGGAAGTGGTTTAGAATTTCTCGAAAGCAACACGAATGACAATCTTTGGAAATGGTATCCAGCGGGTGAATCAGGCGGGCAAGTTGTATCCCCTTATATATCATTTCATTTTTAATTAAAGGAACAAAATGAAAATAAATAATTTCTTAAAAATTAAACTTTTTATTATTGCGATTTTATTGATAGGTAGTGGATTTTCACAATCAGTAAAAAGTCTTGATAAAAGAAAGTATATTGCCTGGACTGTTGATCATATGCCTTATCACATTCTTGTTGAAGATGCTATTATTGATTACAATGCTTTAAATACGCTTGAAAATCCTAGGGTTAAGAAAAAGAGCGCAAAGAAAAAGGTTTCAATATTAAAAGAAATGCGTGCTGAGGATTTATTAATCATTGTTCAGCAGAAAAAATCGACAAAAAATGAGATACATGAGATTTGGTATGGTAATGGTCTTAACTTTGATGTTATACCAAGAGAAATAGTGGACTGGGTATTAAGCCAAGATATTCAACAGGCTTTGATTGAAAAAGATCAATATCTTAATAGTCCATCGGATGTGGTTTTCTTTGAAAGCGAAAATCAAAGATTATTAGCAAGCTATAGTTCGCGCTTTTCATTATGGAAACAACATAATTTTCTACTGAGCACAGAGGAATTATATCTTAGGTCTAATCTATTACAGTACTCTGCAAATTTTGCCTTAGGCAATACACTGGTTGGGCTTCCTGGGGCGCTCTTTAGCTCTACCTCAATGGGGGTAGGAACTAGAAACTCTGAGATTGGTATTCGGTTTCCCGCAAAAATAAATTTACTCTCTATTGGAAATGGGCTAAATGACAATAGGCTTCTTAGAGAATATTTGGGTCTTTATTCTAAAGTTACTATTGATAACATGTTTTCAACAGGAGCATCATTTCATGCACAAATGGGCTTCAATTTTTTTCCTAGAAGCAGTACAGTTGTTACTGATACTAGTTACTTTAGAAAAAATGATATTGATGAAGAAGATGAGTATGTAAACATTATCGATATGTATGCATTATTTGCAGCAACATTTGAGGCGCCATTAAAAATTCCTACAATATCCAGAGTTACCTTTACTCCGGGTTTGCATTACATGAAAGTTGCCCACCGAACTAAGGATAAGGATAATAAATTATTTAATAGAACTTTTTATGGATATGATTATGATAACAAATCATACCTTCGCTATGGTGATGGAGAAAAAGCGTATACGAAAGCATTTGGATTATATGGCCGCGTTGATCTAATGACAGATATTGGTGTTATTCCATCCTTTCTACAGAAATACAAATTTTTAAACTTTATTAAGATTAATAAGGTTCCATTATTTGAAGTTTCTCTTCAACATATTACACAATTGAATACTATCACTTCAGTGGCGGTTAATATCAATGATAATGTTTCATTTTCAATGACCACCTATAGTGGAGAGCAAGATGGAACTGTGCAGGGAGGCTGGCTACCTAATAAAAATATGTGGCTTGGTGTAAGATATAGATCTGACTTCTAGAATTGATCTAATATTTTGCAGGAGCTCCTGATTTAGGGATAGTTCTTTTAATAAATTTTCTGATATCGGAATTGGATTTTAATAAATCTGTTTCTCTCAAATACATCATATGACCACTACGATATCCTTCAAATGATAATCTATCTTTCATTTTTCCACTAGGGTCCAATTGCCACATCGTATATTTCGCATCAAAATATTTTGTAGCACCATCATAATAACCAGATTGAATCATCGTATGTAAAAACGGGTTCGCTGCCATCGCTTGTCTTAGGTTTTCTCCCGTATAATTATTTTTCCAATCCCAAGGATGTACGGGTCCAAACAAATTATATTTAACATCCGTTTCAAACTTTAGAACATTTTTGAAATAATAATTAATTGCCGGAGCAAAAGAATGATTCCAGGAGGTTAATTCAGCCCAATAATCTGGACCATCCCCAGCAACGGTTTTATCAATCCCCTTATAGCGTGAGTCAAGCCTGCCAATTGTGTATCCTTCGTCTCGAAGCAATTCTTTCCAATAATAATTTGTTGGTACGTCTAAATTATATGACAATATTGCTTTTTCTGAAATACCCGAAAAACGTGACATATTTTTTGCTGCTTCTTGTTTTTCTTCAGCTGATGCTGAATTACCTTTCGCAAGTAGCGGCATTAATTGATTAATTGAATAATCTTCTGATAGCGCCAATACTTGTGGTAAATATTTTTTTTGTAAGTCACTTGGAAGTTTTTTGTGATACCAAGCAGTCGCTGTAAAGTAAGGCAGTCTTAATGCTGCACCGAGTGGGCCTGTTCTGCCATCAGCTTGTGGTCGTGATGAATCAATACCTAGCGCTGTAGGAGAAACTAGAATGACGCCATTTAAATACATCCATTGTTTATTTTGTAATGCTAAGGCTAGGCCAGAAACCCGTATGGTTCCATAGCTTTCACCAATTAAGTATTTTGGCGATTCCCAGCGATTATTTCGTTGAATAAATGTATTGATCCATTCAGCTAGGTAGTCTATATCAGCACTGATACCAAAAAACTTTTCTCTTTTGACATTCTTATCAACAATTCGTGAATATCCAGTATTCACTGGATTTACGTAAACAATATCTGTGACATCTAAAACCGAATAGGTGTTAGTTTTTACGCCATAAGGCTGAACTGGGAAACCCTCTTTGTCAACATTCAACACCATTGGTCCAGTATAGGCCATATGCATCCATACCGATCCAGATCCTGGTCCACCATTAAATGAAATCATTATTGGTCTTTTTGATTTATTGGCAATATCTGTTCTTTCATAGTATGTGTAGTGTAATGCTGCAATCGGCTTATTAGATGTATCGCTCCATACAGGCTGTGTACCGGTTGTAACACTATATTCAACTTTTTGACCTGAAATGCTTGTCCGATGATAGGTTACAACGGCTGTGTCTGGGGGAAGTGATCTTGTCTGCGCGAACAGAGATCCGAGGATAAATAATATTGAAAGTTGCTTAAGCTTCATAATTTACCTTTGGTTTGTGGTAATTGAATTTACCAAAAGTATGAAATTTGTATAAGAGATTTTTTAACTTATTAATTAAATTGTTTTTACATGATTTATACAAAAATAAGGGCTAATAGGCACATACTATATCTATTGGCTTTATTCATTATGAGTGGGTGCTCAAAAACGGTAAAACAAACCCATGAAAATAATGGGGCTCCTAAAAATACTGTCTTGCTTATTTCTATCGATGGTTTTAGGTGGGACTATTTTGAAAAAGCTGTTACACCTAATTTTGATAAATTCATAAAAAGCGGTGTGCGTGCGCAAGGCTTAATTCCACCATTCCCAAGCAAAACTTTTCCAAGTCATATTTCTATGGTTACCGGTAGATATCCTGAGGGGCATGGTATCGTAGCAAATACAATGTTCGATCCGATTTTTAATGAATACTACTATATTGGAGAAAACAGTAAACCTGTTCTTGATGGTAAATGGTATGAAGCTGAGCCCGTTTGGGTAACAGCTGAAAAACAAGGAAAGAAAGCAATGACAATGTTTTGGCCTGCCTCTGAAGCAGAAATCATGGGAGTAAGGCCTACAGAATACTTTGTGTACAATGAATCAATAACACACTCTGAGCGCATTGATCAAATTGTAAAATGGTTAGATTATCCGGATCATAAGCGTGGAAATTTCTTTTCACTTTATTTTAGTGAAATTGATTCACGCGGACATCAATATGGTCCCAATTCAGCAGAAGTAATCAGCGCTGTGGAAGCGATGGATGCAACAATTGGTGATTTGATTGATAAGCTTCAATCTAGAAAAATTTATGATGATGTGAATATCATTATTGCATCAGATCATGGCATGGCAGATATATCCCAGGATTCTGTAATTTTTTTAGATGATTACATAAACCTAGATGAAGTAGAAATAATTGACTGGGGACCCGCATGTGCAATACTACCCAAGGTTAATATTGATAAGGTATTTTCAGAATTAGTTAATGCGCATCCCATGTTGGATGTATATAGAAAGGGTGATCTTCCAAGTGAGCTTAACTATAACAATCATAGGCGTATTCAACCAATTATTGCTATCGCGAAAGAACATTGGTCTATTAGTGATCGGAATACCTATAATAGGGAACCTTATATATATAATGGGGGTACTCATGGATATTATTCATCTTTAGAATCAATGCGAGGAGTTTTTATAGCACGTGGTCCCGGTTTCAAGAAAAATTTTATTGGTCCAGGCTTTGCAAACATACATTTGTATGAATTGATGTGTCATTTACTTAAGATTGAACCTGTAAACAATGATGGATTACTAGATTCAACTAGCATTTACTTATCAAATAATATAGAGTAACAATAATGGATTCAAAAATAGTTTGGCTTGCTACGTTTGTAGGTTTGTATTGGGCTTATTGCTTATACTGGGGTTTTAAAGGCGCACGAACAGCCAAGAGTTCAACAGATTATTTTCTTGCTGGTCGCTCAATAGGAATATGGGTATTTGTATTAGCTGCTACTGCTACTAGTTTCAGTGGGTGGACATTTGTTGGGCATCCTGGAAAGATATTTACCGATGGCCTTCCCTATGCGTTTGCTTCATTTTATGCTCTTACTATTCCCTTTACAGGGGTATTATTTTTAAGACGACAATGGGTCCTTGGTAAAGCTTATCGCTATATTACTCCTGGTGAAATGTATAGCGACTATTATGGTGGTAACACCATTCGAATGCTAACTGTCCTGGTTGCCTTTCTGTTTAGTGTTCCATATTTGGGTGTACAATTACGTGCCTCTGGTGATCTGTTTAATGTATTAACGGATGGATTAGTGAGTGCGAACGTTGGTATGTTTGCTTTGTCTGCTGTTGTGATGATTTATGTCGCATCAGGTGGATTAAGATCCGTTGCCTTTGTTGATTGCGCACAGGCTATTTTACTTGCACTTGGAATAGTTATATTGGGTGGAGTTACTATTCACTATGCTGGTGGCTGGTCAGGGTTTACTTCCTCTTTTGCCGAAATTATTAGAAACGATTTAGCTTCTGGACAAAAACTTACCGCTGATGGTTATTCTACTAAGGTTGCTTTGCCGGGAAGTATACAATTTGTTTCCTCCGGCTCCAAAGCAGTTGGTGGACCATGGACAGGAATTATGTGCATGACTTATATGTTTGCATTGATGGGAATACAATCATCACCCGCATTTTCGATGTGGGCATTTTCCAATAAAACATCACGTGCATTTAGGTGGCAACAAGTCGTAGCATCATCAATAGTGATTGGGGTTATCCTTTTTTCATTTACCATTATCCAGGGTGTTGGGGGACATGTATTAATCGAAAAAGGAGTTCTTCAAAGCGTAACGGATAAAAACCTGATTCCGCAATTAATTAACCTTCTATCAGCTAGCGCGCCATGGCTTGTTGGTTTGTTGGCAGTATGCGCATTAGCTGCGATGCAAAGCACTGGCGCTGCCTATATGTCAACGTTTAGCGCAATGGTAACAAAAGATATTTATGCTAAATACATATCCCCAAAAGCATCTGATAAAAAACAAAAATCTGTTGGAAGATTTTTTGTAATCATTGTTACCGCTGCCGCCTTAGTTGTGGCTGCAAATTCTAGCCAAGCTATTGTTATGCTTGGAGGTCTTGCTGTTGCATATGGCTTCCAAATGTATCCCTCTTTAATTGGAATATGTTATTATAAGGGCTTTAATAATAAAGGGGTGGTGTCTGGATTAATCGCTGGATTAATCGCAGTAACTCTTACCGATAAAACATCTATTTGGTTTGGCGTTCCTTGGGGTGCATATCCTTTGACCATTCATAGTGCAGGCTGGGGAATTTTCTTTAATCTTATCACAACATTTATTGTATCAGGAATAACAAAAGAAACCGAACTAGAAAAAGATAATAAAAATAGAATTCATGAATTACTATCAACTGTGGCTGGTATGAATTTTTATCAAAAGAAAAAAATTAGGTTGGCGTGGGTGCTTAC
>CAYLUE010000017.1:24902-26271 GCA_964386795.1 uncultured bacterium | reverse complement strand
AACTTATTATTTAAATTAATAAAGGAGAAAAAATGTATAATAATAAACTAGTTAATAAGATTATTATGTCACCAATACCTGTATTTTCATTTTTTATTTCTTCATGTGAGCAGGCTGAAGAGGGAAAGTATATTCAATGGGGAAGTGAAAATGAAATGGCTAATGATTTAATCTTAAAAGGTATGTTTCATTACTATAATATAGAGCTAGAAATGGCTCTTTCTTATTATAAAGCTGCAGTGAGTTACGATTCAACAAGCTTTGGATCATACGTAATGCTAGCCTGGATGACACCTGCTGGTGACCTTAGAGATGAATATGTTGCAAAAGCTAAGAAGTATGTGAAAGGAAAGAATGAAACATCAAATTTATTTGTTTCTTTATTTGATGTACCTAGTGGTGATGGTTTACGAGAAAGAAGGCATGTTGTCTGGTCAAAAATGCATGAATTAGAACCCAGAGGTCGCTTCATTCACTATTACTATGCATTAACTAAACCTACGCTAGACGAAAGAATGGCTGAGCTTGAGGTACTAATGGAAAAGTCAAAATCAGAGAATAGATGGTATGCACATATTTTAAATAGGTTAGCTTATATGTACTATGGTAAAGGTGAAAAATCTAAAGCTAAAGAATATTTTGATGAATATTTGAAAGTATATCCTGGAAATAATTCAAATGACTCTATGGGTGAGTACTATTATAATGAGAAGGATTACGACACAGCTTTAAAGTACTATCAAAAATCATTAGAGCACTTTTCTCAGAGTAGATCCGGTATAGATAAAGTCAATGAAATTAACGCATTGTTAAAAAAGTAAATCCTGTTCTATTAGATAGTATTTAAACAAATAAAAAAGCCCCATAATTCATGGGGCTTTTTTATTAAATAATAATTGACCTACTGTCTTTTTGTAGATCGTACAGAATAAATATTGTCTTTATGATCCATGACCATTTTAAAATATTTATCCCTTTCTCTTTTAGGAGAATCTTTTTGATATTGAGCGGTTGCAGTAGACCAGGATTTTTGGAATGTTTCAAAGTCTTTTGCTTCATAATGAACAACAACACTCCATTCGTCACCCCAAGAGTGATTTAATACTTTGTACCCAGTAATACCACCATTATTGACTTGTTCATCCCAAATTGGATATAAATATTTTTTCATATGGTCATTATAGTCACTTAAATCTGCAAAATGAACTTTTCCATACCAAGCAATCAATGATCCACCATCAGCACCAGAGTGTTTTGAGTGCATAACTTGATAGATATTATCTTTATGATCTAATACCTTACTAAAGTGTCCTTCTATTACATCTGCTGGTGTATTTTTTCCATATTGAGAAGTGATATTATCCCATGC
>CAYLUE010000017.1:13200-24802 GCA_964386795.1 uncultured bacterium | reverse complement strand
CATCATGATAAAAACTAATCATGAAGAAGTTAAAGCGTAGGTTATTTTTTTGTTTTTGTTCGCGTATTGCTATTTCTAGCTGTGTCATTAGAGGAGACGTTTGCTAGTGCCCTTATGTATTGGCCTAATTCTTCATCGTTATCAAACTTACCAGCTATAGGCTTAAGCATTCTTAGGGATTCATCATCTGAATCGTCCCCATCTCTTTTTCCACCAAAAATAATAAAGATAAATAGCGCTACGACCCCAAGAAAAAGAACTTCGGTTGGTGTGAATGATAAATTGATAAAGCTCTCATTCATCTGAAGATAATCATCAGATGATAGATAGGTAGAAAAAGGGGTAACTAAAACCATGCATGTTAAAAAGAACAGCAAGAAAATCTTTTCAAACAGGCTTCTGTTTCGCATAAAGAATAGTCTATTCATAGATAATAATCTAAAAGGAAAATATATCAGATAAAAACAAGTAAATTCAGATTATTCATTTTTTTTAATTAAAAAAACGTTTTAATGATTCTAAGGAAAAATAAATAAAAGCTTTTTATATTCAATGACCTATGAGAGCATTATTTACACTTTTTATTTTTAGTCAACTAATATCAGCGCAAAACTCTGATATATATAAAAGACCCTTTCAGTCTCAACCGGACTTTGACTTAGATGTTTTGCACTATGAAATCAATCTTAAGATCAATGATCACGACAAAACATTTTATGGCAAAACATCTATCGATTTTAAAGTATTGAAGTCTAAAGTCGATACGGTACGATTTGACACCGAGACATTTCGCGTAACGCGGGTTGAATATGACACCTCATCGCTTTCTTTTGTTCAAGCTGATGGATCTGTTATGATTATGCTAGACACCCCTATCTATCGAGATGAAGAGCGCAAGTATACGATTCATTATCAATCCGATGGAAAAATTGCAGATCCCGCTGAATATAATATGGGCGGTGTTAGAGTGCTTGGATTGGGATTTTTTGATCAGTCTGAAGATAATCCTGCGCTGGTTCAGACTCATTCATTTCCTGAAGGAGCTAGGCATTGGTTTCCATCAAATGATCATCCCGCAGATAAGGCTACCAGTTCAATTATTACCACTGTTAGGTCAGATTGGAAGGTCTTGTCTAATGGCGTATTAAATGACAAAACAACGAATTGGAAAAGATTGCAAAATGGCATGCGTATTAGAACCGAAGGCTCAGGCGATTCTACTACTTATCGTTGGGATCTTGACCTCCCCAACTCTACCTATCTTTATGTGATGGTAGCAGGTCCTTTTGAAGTTGTTCAGGACTATCATGGCGATATTCCAATGAGCTATTGGGTCTACCCGCAAGATAAAGAAAATGCACATAGATCATTTCACCGTACCCCAGAAATTATGAGATTCTTTGAAAAAGAATATGGAACGCCATACCCTTGGCCGAAGATGGATCAAATTACAATCCCCGGTATTGGTGGTGGTGCTGAAAGCACTACGGCCACTATATTAGGTGAAAAAACAATTCATGATGAAAAAGCTGAAAAAGACTATCCAAGCCATTGGCTTGTGGCGCACGAAGCAGCCCACCAATGGTGGGGTGATTATATCACCATGGGCAATTGGCATCATGCGTGGCTTAATGAGTCCTTTGCGACTTACGGTGAATACTTATATAGTTCCTACTTATATGGTAAAGATGAAAGCAAAATTAATCTTTGGAAAAAGAAACAGAGCTATTTGAATGAGTACAAAAATCGCTATTCACGTCCAATGGTCCATCCGTATTGGCAATACCCAAACCAAAACTTTGATAGTCATATCTATCCAAGGGGAGCAGCTGTTTTGCATATGCTAAGGCAGATTGTAGGTGATAAAACATTCAAGGAATTTCAAGAGGTATTTCTTAATAAATACGCTTATGGCAATCCTGTTACAGATGACCTTATCAAAGTTGTTAATGAGGTCTCAGAAAAAGATTTAACCTGGTTTTTTAAACAATGGGTTTTAAGCGCAGGCCATCCGCAATTAGATATTAAAACCGAATGGAAGGGTGATGAATTAACTGTTCATATTAATCAAACCCAGATTGGTAGAAAGACACCAACTAAATATTATCTACCAACAACAATCGCCTTTTTCTATAAAAACGAAATAGTAAAAAAAGAGATAATTATAGATAGAAAACGATCAATTCATCGCTTTAAAATGAAGAAAGATCCTCTGTTTGTCCGATTTGACCCCGAAAATGATTTACTTGTTGAGGTAAATCAAAACTACTCATACAATGGACTGCTAAGTCAATTGAAACGTGATAATGTGATTGGTAGGATGGAAGCTTCAAAAGCACTTAAAGCATATTTAGAAGACCCAAAAACAATTAGAGCGTTAAAGCGTAGCGCGGTGCATGACCGTTCATGGTTTGTTCGTAAGGCGGCACTAGAATCTGTGGCTCGCGAGATGTCTTCCAAGGACTTTTTAATTGCATTTATTCGCGAAAAGCATTCACAACCTCGAAGGGTTATTGTTTCTAAGATGTCAAAATATTTTCCTGCTGATGCTGTAAGATTAATTCGAAAATATTTAGATACTGATGAAAGCTATATAGTTCAAGCTGAAATGATTCGCCAGCTTGGTAGAGTTGGTGATGAATCTGATATTGAAAAGATTGAATTTTATAATAAACAATGGTCGCCAAGAAAAATATTACGCAATGCATCAGTTAAAGCACTGGCCGAACTTAAAGGCAATTAACATCAATAAATTAATCGCTACTTTTCTAGTAGCCTCATTGTTCTCAATTTCTCTATTTGCGCAGTCTAGAATAGATGGGCGTATCGTAGATAAGTCCACATCTGAACCCTTAGTTGGAGTAAATGTTTTCTTTTCTAAAACTACTTGGGGTGCGACTACAGATGAGAATGGATTTTATACCTTATCAAACATTCCTTCTGGGCAATACGAACTTGTTGTATCGATGATTGGTTATGAAGTTGAAAGAGAAGAAATGAGCATTGAAACCAATGAACGATTTACCATGAATTTTAGATTAAAACCTCGCGCAATTTTAATGAACGAAATTAATGTTACAGCTAAGGCTGATAAAGTATGGAAAAAAGATTATGGTACTTTTCGTCGCTCATTTTTAGGTACAAGCAAAAATGGTGAATCATGTATAATCCTAAATGAATTTGTATTATCATTTGAAAATAGTGGTGAATATTTTAGCGCAAAAGCAAGTCAACCGCTTCGAATTGAAAACTCTGAATTAGGTTACCGTATCACTTATATTTTAGATGATTTTGAAATTGATGGTACCGAAGTACGTTTTGCAGGTGATCATTTTTTTGAGGAAATAGATTCGAAATCAAAGCGTCAGTTAAAAAAATGGAATAAAAATAGACAAAAAGCCTATAATGGTTCTTTACGGCACTTTTTAAAGACACTGACTGAGCGTTTTGATCTTCGCTTTACTATTGAAAATGACTATTTCAAACAAAATGATAATTGGCGTTCGATAGCTGGAAGAAAAAAAGACCCTTTGGTTAGGGAGGGGTTTTCGATCTTTATCAATAAAAAAGACCTCTTTGGAACATCTTTAATTATTCCAAGTGAATATAAACCACTGAAGAATGATACCTTAGTGTTTATGGGAAATTCTTCACAGGAGCCAATTATATCATTTGAAGGTAGAATGATGGTAGTTTATGCCAAAGAGTCGCCAGAAATTGCTTATATGATGGAAAATGATTCCCCAACTTCCTATCAGCAAACATCCTATCTGTTACTCCGCGCAGATTCAGTATATTTTGATAAAGAAGGGCGATATTTTGAACCCTACATGATTGAACAACAAGGATATGCTTCATGGGAGAGAATTGGTGATCAACTTCCTTTTAATTATACTAATGAATAAAAAAAATAATTCATTCTTCCAATTTGATGCTTTAAAAACTAAATTGAAATAATTCAAAAACAATGATTAGGGCCTTTATGAAGATACAAAAAACACTTTACCTATCTCTTTTTTCCTTATTTATAATTAGTTGCGGAGCTAATAAAATCGTATATCCTACACAGATTGAATACACAGCTAATCCACAGCTTATATTAGATGAGTTTATTCTCTATATTGAATCCATGGATTATGTAATATTGAATAAAAACGATACCCGAATGACGCTACGCAATCAAAATGGTTTTTTTACTGCTGAATACTTAGAAACGGAATGGTATAATAGCGGTGTATATGATGAGCCTACTGGTAAAGAATTTATAATCAAACAAAAAGTATGGATTATTCTAGACAGTAACCAAATTTCTTGTAAGTCCGTATTTGGTTATATGGATGGAGAGGAATTAGTGGTTTTTGATAGTGCACCCGATGAGCTATATAGAGTGGTAAATGCGCTTCCAGAAGGACTTAAGCAAATGGTAGCATCAAGAGCGCTTTAATGGCTATTAAAATAAAAACCACTAATCTATCGGATGTTTCCAAAAAAATTAAAGAATTATCCTTAAAAAATATCGAAAGAAAATTTATGGGCAACTCGTTTAGGGCTCTTGAAAATCTAATCGATCCAAAAGGGAATAATAAATCAATAAAAAAATAGTAAAGATAGACTAATATTTTCCTCTATGTGATTTATGTCACAACAGAAAAATATGCACTTGAACTATCGTTTGTAATTAACTAATTTGAGGTAGACTTTAAATAGTCATAGTTAAAGAAATTAAGGAGATCAATTATGATTCGCAATTTACAAGTACTTGCTATTGCTCTTTTAGTATCATCTGTTTCACTTGCTTTTGGGCAAGCTAAAGAAGTTGAAGATGTACAAATTGGTAAATCTGTTGTAGGTAGTGACGGTGTAAAAAAAGCCGCCCCTGCAGCTACTCCAAAAAAGAAGCCTGGCAAAGACGCTAAAGTATATGTTGGAAAAAGCCACGAAACTGGTACAGTAGGAGATGTTACTCCAAAACCAGAAGGTAAGAGAAGAAGTCTCTGGCAACGTATCACAGGTCAAAATTCTGACGGTGAAAACAATCCAGCTAAGAAGAAAAAGAAGTAAATCTTCTTTTTCTATTCTAATCTAAAAATAGGGTGAATTTTCACCCTATTTTTTTTGCCCTAAATTATTTAAAATTGTATTACTTAAATGAGGAGTTTTAGGTAATGAACTTACGATCTATTAGCATATTCATAGTTTTTTCTGTTTCATTAGTATTTAGCCAATTTAGTTATCAAGTAAGTGGTGGATATTATGACCAAGCAGGAAATACCGATTATAAATACTATAACGCAGGATTTTCTGTCACTTCTTACGGCGATATTTCCTTAGGTGGTTTAACAATAAAAGATTCTGAATTTCTTTTAGCTGTAGATAAGAATTTCTCTACCTATGCCGGTGAAGACTATGAAGATGATCAAAATATCCTATTTTTATTTGATCTCTGGGCTAATGGAAAATTTTCACCATTTATTATAGCTGAAAAATCTTATGATACTTTCCGCGGTATCAAGGATCGTAGCAATTTTGGTATTGGAGCGAAATACAGAGTGATTGGCGATATGCTATCCGTGAGTGCTGCCTTTCTTTCTGAAAGCGAAGAAGTAATCGGTAAGAACAGAGTTTATGAATATGCTGATTATGGTGATTCATTAGGGCTTTATACCTTCTCAGATCACCCCAGTATTAAACCTTCTCAGTATAGCAGAATCTCTATTCGCCCTAAACTAAAATTACCAATTGGTGAAAATTTCTATTTTCAGAGTGAATATTTTTATAAACCAGCTGGTGATGATATCTTAACTGATTGGAAAAATAAATTTACGATTAAAACTGCTGCGGAATGGCTTAGTATTGACATCAGTTATAACTTTAAGCAGGACTCAAGACCAGCTCCTAAATATTTTATGAAATATTCAGATCAATTTGCCCATACTGCAACTTTTGAAAACCCTGGAAGTAAGGTAAAGCCTGAAAATAGACCGGTTATCGATAGAACTCCAGCTGAATCCAAGGAAGATGGCTTTGGTGAATATTACGTCACTAATTATAAAAAAGACGATACAACCCTAAGGGTGGGATTTAGCATTTCATTTTGAACTAAGTAGATGAAGAAATCACTACTTGCCTTTTCATTACTTATACTATCAAGCTGTAATCAGTTACAAGTAGCCACCGGTACAGCTCTTCCTGAGCTAACAGAACGAAATCGCCTGCTTGGAGAGCTGCTTCCTGAGCGCATCTGTTATGATGTTCAACGATATGATCTTAATATCAATATTGACGTGAAGAAAAAAGCTCTTTCAGGTTATGTTGATTTTAAGGCAATTGCAGTTAATGACTTTACTACGCTTCAAATTGATCTGGCGAGTAGTATGTATCTAGATAGCGTTATTTATAAAGATAGGCCGCTTACTACAAATCGAACAGAAGACGCTGTATTGGTTGATTTTCCTCTAATAGATCAAGGCGATTCATTTGCATTTCGAGTTTATTATCATGGCGTACCTCAAGAAGCTAAGAACCCACCATGGGATGGTGGATTTGTTTGGAGAAAGGATGAGATGGGTCGGGATTATATTTCTGTAGCTTGTGAAGGTGATGGATGCGGTCTTTGGTGGCCATTAAAGGATCATATTAGCGATGAGCCAGACAATGGCGCCAGTATGACCTTTACCGTTCCAGAGGATCTGTATTGCGTAAGCAATGGTAGGTTAATATCTACTAGCGAAAACCCGGAGAACAAAACAAAAACATATACTTGGGAAGTTTTAAGTCCGATCAATAATTATAATATATCTGTACAGCTTGGTAATTATGTCCTACTTCAAGATACCGTTTATCGAGATAACGGTAATCTTGAAACCATGAATCATTATGTCTTGGATTACCATAAAGATGTTGCGAGTACAGTGTTTCCACAAGCGCGTCAGGTCATCCGTTTTTTCGAAAAGTATTATGGAGATTATCAATTTTGGAATGATGGCTATAAGTTAGTTGAGGTTTCTTACTTAGGCATGGAACATCAATCCGCGGTAACCTATGGTAATGTTTGGAATAATTGGGGCGGGGATCATCGATCATGGACAAAAGACTATTACGGCATTATTGATGGATTACTATTTCATGAAACAGCGCATGAATGGTGGGGAAATAGCATAACGGCAACCGATCCTGCGCATGTGTGGATTCATGAGGGTATGGCTACCTACAGTGAGTCAGTTTTTATCGAAGATCAGTTGGGTTATAATGTCATGATAGATTTTATGTTGCGAAAAAGAAATGGAATACGAAATAAGCTACCAATTGTTGGTCCTGAAAATCAAAACTATTGGGCGTTTGGAGATTCTTATAACAAAGGAGCGTGGGCTTTGCATACGCTACGGCATCTTATTGATAATGATATATTGTGGTGGGATATTTTAAAATCCTTTGCTGTTAATAATGCCAAATCAAATGTCAACACCGAAGATTTTCAGCGTCATGTTGAAGAAAAATATGGTTCAAGTATGTCTTATTTTTTCAAGCAATACTTTTATGATAATAAAATTCCTCTTCTTGAATATTACCAAGATAAAGGAAAATTATACTTTACTTGGAAAAATGTTCATGAGAGCTTTGTTATGCCTTTAGATATTGAGGTTAATGGTGTTGAAAAAAGGATAACACCAAAATCTTCAAGGGTTAATTCCATTTCAATTAAAGACTTTTCAGTGATTCATATAAGAGACTGGGAATTTTTAATAGAAAAAAGAAAAAATAAATCTTTAGCCGGATAACTGCCTTAGTCTCTCAAACAGAATTACGCTTACTGCAGCAGATACGTTTAGCGAGTTTGTTTTTCCTTGCATAGGGATGGTTGTTTGAAAGTCGCAATTATCTAAAACAATCTTTTTAATTCCACGACCTTCGCTACCTGCAACAATCGCTATTTTACCTTTATAGTCTATTTTATGCCAATCTTTTGCATCTACACCATTTTCCATCGCAACAACCCAAAATCCATCTTTTTTTAACCGTTCCAATGCTTGATGTATATTATTAACTAAATAAATGGGAATTTCCGTGAAAGCTCCCTGGCTTACTTGGATAACAGAATCAGTTATTTTGCAGCTATCGTGCTTTGGAATGATTATTCCATCAACTCCGGCGCAAACTGCCGTACGAATAATCTGGCCAAGATTTTGAGGGTCTTCAATTCGGTCAAGCACAAGAATACATTTATTTCCACTATCATCAATATAAGAGGGCAGGTCTTCTTCGATTTGAGCTATGAAATGAACAACAATACCCTGAGATCTATATTGGCCATAGGTTTGAGTAAACTCAGAGCGCGATAAAAACTTTATATGACCACCATAATGACCTAATAGATGTGTAATTTGACCGTTGCGTTCTGCTTTACTTCCATTTTGAATAATGATATCAGAAATTTTATATTTTCTAGTTGAAAGAACGGCAATACTACCATTAATACCAAATATAGTATGTTTATCTTTTGACATAAATTGAACTAGAATTTAAATAATATTTAGATTGATAGTTAAAAATGCTTTAACATAAAGTTTCATAAGGAATATGATATAAATGTCACCAAAAGAGTTTAATAAAGTTTCCAGCGAACATTTTGGCGCTACTAGAGGAATGAAGTACAAAACCATTAAGCCCCACCATGAGGTGTTAGGCGATCTTGAAGAAGGATCAGTTTTAGAGCTGGATAGTATAGCGCACTATCCAACAAAATACCGCCTTAAAGATAAAGAGGGAAGAGTGTGGACCGTACCCACACATTCGGTTGAAAGGATAGAAGAATGACAATGTTTATAAAAAAGGCTTATAAATTATGCATTATAACCCTGTTGATGTATGTAGCAATTTTTACAAGCGCCAAAACCCAAAGCCTTAGCGCTAAAGAAACCCAAATTCAACAATATATCGAAGAGCATACAGATGAAGCTGTTCAAATGTTAAAAAGAATCGTCAATATTAACAGTGGAACATTAAATATTAAAGGAAATCGTAAAGTTGGTGCAGTATTAAAGAAGGAATTAGATAAGCTAAGCTTCAAAACATATTGGGTCACATACGGAGATGAGGTTGAGCGCGCTGGCCATCTTTTTGCTGAAATGCGTGGCGGCAAGGGTAAGAAAATTGTTTTAATTGGTCATTTAGATACAGTTTTTGAGAGAGACCACCCATTTCAAAGCTTTGTACAAGAGGGAAGTAAAGCCTATGGTCCTGGGGTTGCAGATATGAAAGGTGGTGATGTGTCAATCATATATGTTATGAAAGCTTTGGATCATATTGGCGTGTTGCAGCAAATGAATTTAACAATTGTATTTACTGGAGATGAAGAAAAGCTGGGCGCTAGCCCATCAATAGTAAGAAAAGAGCTCGTAGAGGCTGGAAAATGGGCAGATATAGGCCTTGGATTTGAAGGGACGTATGGTATGGATACAGGCACCATCGCACGAAGAAGTTCCTCTTCATGGATCTTAACAACAACCGGTATTCAAGGACACTCTTCGCAGGTATTTAGCGAAACACTTGGCTATGGAGCGATTTTTGAGTCTTCACGTATATTAGATGCATTTCGTACTAAGCTATCTGAGGAAGAATACTTGACGTTTAATCCTGGTGTGATTGTGGGTGGAACCTCGACCCAGTTTGATCCGGTCTTGGCGAGAGGAAATGCTTTTGGCAAGACAAATGTAGTATCACAAACTGTCACAGCTCATGGAGGAATTAGAGCCATTTCATCAAACCAGTTAGAATCTGCTATGAAATCTATGAGAAAGATAGCCTCAAACAATCTACCTGGAACTACTGCAAAAATAGAATTTAAAACGAGCTATCCTCCAATGGAGCCAAAAAGAGCTAATTACGAATTATTAGAAAAGCTAGAAACGGTGAATAAGGCTTTAGGATATGGTTCGCTTACGCCTTTAGATCCAAGTAGAAGGGGCGCTGCAGATATATCTTTTGTAGCTCCGCATGTAAATGCGGCGCTTGCAGGTATGGGTCCCGATGGTCATGGCTCCCACTCATCGGAAGAATGGTTGGATTTATCAAGCTTTCCCAAGACCTCTAGTCGTGCTGCAATTTTTATTTATCGCTTGACCCGCTGAAATGACACCGTTAGTATTATTTCTTTATAGTCAAGGAAGTCAGTTTGATCAAACCCATCTATTAACAATAGCCATATGCTTATTATGCATTGTTCTTATCCCTTTTTTTGGTCAAAAATTATCAAAAGAGAATCAATACACTGTAATGGTTGGAATAGTTATGATAGCTATTCTTCAAGAGGTTATTGATTACAGTAATCGCATAGTGATGAGAGATCTCAATTGGGTTGAAGATTTACCTTTTCATATATGTAATTATGTTTTCTATATAGGATTGGTTTCTATATGGACTAAAAAACAATTCCTGTTTGAGGTTACATACCTATTAGGAATGGGAGCAGGCTTTATTACAATATTAACCCCAGAGTTTAAAATGCTTAATGTAATTGATTATATCGCATTTTTTGTTTCCCATGCCCTAATAGTAGTATTTGCTCTATGGGGTATTTTTATAGATGGAATGCAACCTAGAAAATATTCTGTTTTAAAAGTATATAGCTTTCTATGGCTCATGGTTTTACCTGTTGGATTAATTTGCTGGATTACTGGTGGAAATTATATGTTTTTAATGGAACCGCCAGAAGTATCTAATCCATTGGTATTTGGTGAATGGCCATGGTATATAATTAATATTAGCATTATTGGTCTTATTTTAATGTGTTTAGCCTACACACCATTTTTAATTGTAAAAACAGAGTCAAAATGAAAGATTATTCATTTACCACTTTTGGTTCTGAGCACAATATCTACCTTTTTACATTAATTGCAATTTGGATATTATTGCCCCTATTAGGTAAAAAATTATTGACCAGAGATCAGCAAAGAAATATTGTTTTAATTTTAATATCGGCCACTTTGCTTCAGGAGTTGCTACATTATTTTTACAAAATACACTTAAATAGTTTTGATCTTGCACAAGACTTATCACTTCATATGTGTGGATTTAGTCTATTTATATCATGTTATGCTTTATATACTAAAAACCAGACAGCCTTTGAGCTTTCTTTCTTTTGGGGATTGGCTGGTGCCTTACAGGCTATCTTAACACCAGACCCATCGAGATTTCATTTTGGTTACATTTCAACCTTCTGGAGCTTTCTTTCTCATGGTATTATTATTTTGAATGTATTTTGGTTGATATTTGTAGATAATATGCGCTGCCGAAAAAATTCGCTATTCAATACGATTTTGGTTACTAATGGCGCTATTTTTATTGTTGGTATCATTAATAAACTAATTGGTAATGGTGCGAATTATTGGTTTATATGTGAAAAACCAAGCGGCGATAGCCCTTTTCTTATTGGTGAATGGCCATTTTATTTATTCACTTTTCAGTTAGCGGGTATATTGTTTATGTTGCTAATTTACTTTCCTATGTGGCTAGCAGTTAATCGCAATCAAGGTCAAGAGGTTTTAAACGATTAGAATCGTTATTTATTGATGTCACTATTGATCGCTTACTTCTTTCTCGCCCT
>CAYLUE010000017.1:0-13100 GCA_964386795.1 uncultured bacterium | reverse complement strand
CAAGCCGTTGCTATTGCTTCTGCAATATTAACATTTAGTATATTAATTTTCTCTGAAATTTTACCTAAAACTCTTGGGGCTTATTTTTGTCGTTCGTTGGCTATTCCATCTGCTTACGTGATTCGCGTTTTAATGGTGATAGCTTTTCCTTTTGTTTGGTTGAGTAATACGTTTTCAAATATAATTAATTCAAATGAAGATAAGGTTAGCAGGGAAGAGATTACAGCTATGGCTGAAATGGGAGAAGACGAAGGATCAATCGATGAGCAAGAATCAGACATTATTGAAAATCTATTTCGTTTGAAAGAAATACACATAGAAGATATTTTAACTCCTCGATCGGTGATATATGCACTTGAGGATGTACAGACCATAGGTAAGATTATGGACTCAAATGAGGATATTATTTTTTCACGTATCCCAGTATTTCATGAGAATATTGACAATATTATTGGGATGGTCTACAAAGATACAGTTTTAGAAACTATGGCAGATGATTATTTTGAAAAAACAATGGCTGAATTAGTTGAACCTGTCGAAATAGTATATGAAAAAGAGTCTGTGGAATCAGTGTTGAATAAATTCACAAAAAATAGATCGCATATGTTTATAGTGAAAGATGAATTTGGTGGTACTACTGGTATTGTTACTCTAGAAGATTGCATTGAAACTCTACTTGGTGTAGAAATAATGGACGAGTCTGATGAGGTGGCAGATATGAGAAAACTTGCAAAAGATCAGCAGCGCCAAAAAAGACGCACAGAGGAAAATGGAAATTCATAAACCAAATAGATAATAGGAATACTAATGAAAATAAGTAATCTCAAATCATTAATAATCCTTTTAGGATTTACAGTATCTCTAATCTTTGCTCAGCCATTTAGAAATGTTAAGCCAGAATCTGTTGGTCTATCTTCAAGCAGACTTGAAAGACTTACCGATCAATTAGATACTTATGTTACTGATCAAAAATTGCCGGGTGGCGTTGCATTGGTTCTGCGTAAAGGAAAATCAGCTTATTTTTATTCATTCGGTTATAGAGATAAAGAATTGATGGATCCAATGGATAAAGATGATATTTTTAGAATTGCATCACAGACAAAAGCAATAATCAGTGTTGGTATAATGATTTTGCAAGAAAAAGGTTTATTACTTATTCAAGATCCAGTTGGTAAGTATATTTCAGAATTCCAAAATACTAAGGTTGCCGAATCAGATGGAGATGGTTCCTATGAGGTTGTTAATGCAAAAAGGAGTATTACTATACGTGATTTATTAACCCATACCGCAGGTGTAGGCTGGGGGTTCGGCCCAGCAAAGGACCGTTGGGAAAGAGAAGAAATTATGGGTTGGTATTTTGCTCATAGGAATGAAACAATTCAGACAACTGTAAAACGATTAGCAAAACTTCCAATGGATTCACATCCTGGAGAAAAATTCGTATATGGGTTAAGTACTGATATTTTAGGCGCTGTGATTGAAGTAGTTTCAGAGCAATCTTTAGATCAATTTCTTAAAAATGAGATTTTTGATCCCTTGCATATGAATGATACTCATTTTTATTTACCTTTATCAAAGATAGATAGATTAACTAAGGTATACTCTTCAACCGATAGCAATATAAAACTTGCAGCCAATCCTGGTAAAAGAGAGGGGGTAGGTATGATTGGACAAGGGCATTATGTTGATGGTCCTAGGATGAGTTTTTCGGGTGGTGCTGGACTTTTATCTACAGCTGAAGATTATGCTATATTTCTTCAAATGATGCTTAATAAAGGTCAATTTGGAAAAAAAAGAATTCTTTCGAGGAAATCTGTAGAATTGATGGTAACTAACCATATTGCAGAAATTCCTTTTTGGTGGGAAGGTGTAAGATTTGGTTTAGGTTTTGCTACAGTAGAAGAATTAGGTGGCAGAGGAATGTTGGGATCGGTAGGTGAATTTTCATGGGGAGGCGCTTATCATTCAACTTATTGGGTAGATCCAAATGAAGACATGGTTGTGGTGTATTTTACGCAATTGCTGCCAGCAAAAAATATAGATGATCACAGTAAACTTAGAACTCTAATTTATCAATCTATAATTGATTAGTAACCATAATTAATGTTTGCTTATGGAATCGAAACTATATTCATACCTATCTGATCTTGTCGCTATTAATTCTGTCAATCCTGACCTTTCAAAAGATGGCCAAGGAGAGCGTGCAATATCTGAATATATCAATTCGCATTTTAATAAACTTGGAATTGATTCTAATATTGATACTGTTATCAATGACAGATGCAATACTACTGCCTTATTAACCGGTGAAAACTCTAGTCAGATTTTGCTAATGAACGGACACCTTGATACAGTTGGTATTGAGGGGATGGACCATCCTTTTTCTTTAAGAAAAAACGGAGATCGCTTATATGGAAGAGGTACTTACGACATGCTTGCTGGTTGCGCTATTCAAATGTGCTTAGCGGAATATTTTTCTGATAAATCTTGTCCTATCTCACTAGCGTTTACTTTTGTTTGTGATGAAGAAAACAAAAGTATCGGTATGGAGCATTTAGTTAGTAATTTTTTACCATCCCTTCAATCTAAACCCTTTTTGGGTATCTTTATGGAGCCAACTGAAGGAACGATTGGTATTTGCCATAAGGGATATAGTTGGTATGAACTAAAAATAAACGGCTTAGCTGCCCATGGAAGTCGACCAGAACAAGGAGTAAATGCTATTTTCCCTTTGCAATATGCCCTAGCTGAACTTGCTAGTATTAATAAAAAGTTATCGCAAGAAGATCCGCACCCATATCTTGGTAATGCAACTCTTCATCCTGGGAAGATAAGTGGAGGCACCGCTCAAAGCGTTATTGCCGCAGAAGCGACTCTCTATTGGGAGCGTAGAACTCTTCCTGGTGAAGATCAAGGAAAAATAGATCAAGAAATAAAACAGGTAGTGAAAGCTGTAGAAAGTGCACCTGGAGACCATCACGTTATTGCAAAAGAAATTTTCAGGCGCCCTCCTAATCAATCTGATAAAGATAATTATATTAAAATGCTAAAGGAGCTGGTAGATGATAAAGATTATAGAGGCATGTCTTATTGGGCTGACTCCGCTTTAGCGGCTGAAGCAGGTATTCCTTCGATACTTTATGGCCCCGCTGGGCATGGAGCGCATGCAATAGATGAATGGGTAAGTGAATCAAGCATGATTAATTGTTATCAATCTTTGAAGAATTTTATTTTACGTATAAAAAAATAATTATTTTTTGTAGCCTGCCACTAGTAGCGTATCGCCATTATATAAATCAATTTTATCCCACATAGATCTTAACTTTTCTCCAGGGTCAGGTGTCTCTAATGCAACAATACTCCTAACAGCATTTTTTATTATGGAGTTATTATCTACTTCAAAATCTAATTTCTTAGCCAAGGATAAGCATTTCTGATCAACGTAATCTACCCTAGGGGAAATAATCATCCCATTTTGATTGAATAATCTTTCAAAAGTTTTATATACGATAGGATTTTGAGTTCGAGAAAAAATATAATCAGATGGAAAAATATTAATTCTTAGGTCTTGTAATAAAGCATACGCACCTGCTCCTTTGATTGAGCTATCAAAAAAAGTTACTCTAAAATAATTAACCTTTTTATTATTTATTTCATGAAATAAATTTGTTGAATAGCCAATAATATTATCTTCATTCTTAATATTGATCCAACAATCAGCTGATATACTTGCACCAATAATATAATCCATACCAAAATCATTTTTTGTGGAATCTTGAAAAACTTTATGATGCTGTTTAATGATCTCCAATGCATCGGCAGACTGTTCATTGGCGATATTGGGCCATATTTCTTTTGGAAAAATAATATCAAAATCATACTTATTATTGATTTTTTTAAGATGATTTAATAAAGCTTTACCCTGTGGTAGATCTTTATAGAATTGCGTTGTCATTTTTTTTCAATTAGTCTATATAAAAAACAATTTAACAAAATCATTCACATTTATTGACAAATTTTTAACACTTTTTGTGTATGTGCCTAAGAAGAAGTGTGAGAGCGTATTTATATTATTAAATAAATATTATATAAATTCTATTACCTCGTTTCCTTACTAATATTTCCCTCATAAATTACAGTGTTGTGAAAAGCTTTAAACTAATCTTTCTTGCGGTTCTATTCCTCTTTCTTTTAGGGGGTCAAAATCAGGTAAAATATTTTTTATCTGAACTTGATTTTCTAGCTAATCGTAATGTCCCTAAATCTGAAGTTGTTAGAAAATCCCATATACGTGCGGAGTACGATGCTCTAGATAGATTGGTTCGTAAATCCTTTATTGACCGTACAGGTAGACCTATTGGAATAGAAGCATACTCGTACCTAGATACAAATACCGTTGCCCGTCAAAAAGATTTAATAAATGCTGATGGTGAGTTATTTCACCAGACTATTTTTGGAAGAGAGTCACAGTCTGTTTCATACATAGAATGGGTCTTTGGTGTTGACTCAGTAAAACAATGGGATGATAGATTTACTACAACAAATCTCAATGATGTCATCAAGCCTAAGGATCACCGCTTTTTTGATGTGGACGCATTTGAATATGGTGGGAAAGAATTTGACTACGATTCCCTTGGTCGCGTTCTTAGAGATGAGTGGTTTAGGCGTCCTGATGGAAAATCAATGCATAAGTTTTTATTTAAGTATTATGATGATTTAGAAATAACCCACATGTTCGAATACGATTCAAATGGCGTGTTAATTATGGATGTAAAATTAAGCCCTGATGGTACCGAAGCCGTTTTTTGGTTTACTGGACCCCCAGATTCAACCTTTATCAATTCTAGCGAAATATCCTATAATTTGGATGGCGATCTTAAGTGGGGTGAAATTAAATGGACAATTCCAGGTAGCGTTGATAGCGTTGGTACCAATTTGCGTGAACTAAAACGTGGTGATCATAAAATGTCGCTTACCAATGAAGAAGCGCTTTTGGATAGCTTCAATTATGATGTTCATTTTGATGGCGAAGGCGTAAAAGGATATATGGCGACGAAACGAAAGATTTCCAATTTAATCTACGATATTAGCCCTCCGCTTATGACTTTAGAAATGGACAAATATATGAAAGAGGTTGCTTTATCTTTTACAGCATCCGAACCGCTTGATTCAGGGTTTGTTTTATGGGTACCTGATTCAAATTTTATAGAGACACCAACAGATACCGTATTACTTACTGTAAATGAATTAGAAATAGAAGGTCGCTTTACTCCGGTCAATCAAACTGGTTTGGTTGATGGTGTAATGTATAATCCAGAAGTGTATGGATATGATCGTGCTGGAAATTTGTCATTCCCTGGTGTTTTTGAAGGTGTCATTTATGATATTACTCCACCAGTTTTATCCTTTATTAGTCCTGATCCTGGTTCTTGGATTAATCACCAGCGAATGGAAATGAATACAAATGAACCCATTCAGCAATGGTCAATTCAATTGAAATGGCAAGGTGATTTAAATGATAAAAATTCGCCTTATTACCATGAATTTTCTGATACTATCCAGTCTTCTGATAATCAAAACTTGATGGATTACTTTCAATTACAGGATGGAACTATGTATTCATTTGAAATGATAGGCATTGACCTTGCAGGCAATATTTCTAATACTGTCAAATTGGATTCCATTCATTACGATATTACGCCTCCAGTGATTACAATGATCTATCCATTTGATAACGAAGCGATAAATAACCCTGCGATTAGTTATGCTATTAGCGAACAACTTGCGTTTGGTGAAATATTGTGGACTCAAACTGATGGCATGGTAGATTCACTTTCACCTCATATTATTCAGATGATTGAAAATGAACTTGGTCCTGAGGAAAAAATTAGAATTAATATGATTAATGAACCTGTTTTAATGGATGGATCTATCTATAGTATTACTGCTAATGGGGTAGACCTAGCTCGCAATGAAAGCAAATCCGTCACAGTTTCAAATATACTTTATGATATTACCCCGCCAAGTTTCACAGATATAGGTCCAGATTCAGGTGATGCCTTAAATCATCAACAAATATCATACACTATTTCTGAAAACTTGTTTCAAGGTGAGATAATATGGATACAGACCGGTGGAATTGAAGATCCAGATGCGCCGCATAATGTCAAAATGAACGGGGAAGAGCTATTATTTGGTGCGCATAATGATATTTCATTAATCAATATGCCGCGCCTTCAGGATGGGGGTATTTACACAATCTTATTTACCGGCTCTGATCGTGCAGGTAATATTGCAGATACTATTAGCGTTAAGGATATCCTTTATGACTTTACAAACCCACAAATTACGGTCAACTATCCAACCTCAAGATTAATTACGAATAGCACAGAAATTTCATATAATCTATCCGAAGATATCTATAAAGGCGATTTTGTATGGACGCGAACTGCTGGACTTGCAGATACATTGGCTCCCTATACGGCTGAATTAATAAAAGATGAGATGAAAAAAGGAGTTTATAGCCAAATACAATTAACCAATATTCCCGAGTTTGTTGAAAATGCAATATATACCCTCTCAATCAATGGAAGTGATCGCGCAGGGAATGAGGCATTAGAAACTATCATTCTTGGAGTTGAGTACGATTTTACACCACCGCAATTAACGTGGAATTCGCCTATGAGTGGCGATGCAGTCAATCATAAAAATATCAGCTTCTCCAATAGTGAATTATTAAAATTAGGCACCGTTACCTGGACATGGCTATCAGGAGTAAAGGATATAGATAGTGTTCACACTATGCAGCTGTATGATCAAGAATTAAATGCAGGATCTTTTGGCCCATCTTCTATAGTAAACGCGCCTCCATTGGTAGATGGTGGTATTTATGCCATCAGCTATACTGCTTTTGACCCCGCAGGCAATGAATCTAATTTGATTAAAATTGAAGACATACTTTACGATATAACCCAACCGCAGATTATTCTATCATATCCATTAGCTAGGTCCATATCAAAAACAACTGCTGTTACGTATTCATTATCTGAAACCCTATACGAGGGAGAGTTTAAGTGGATGTGGCTTGGCGGCGTCAATGATTCATTTGCACCATATACAGCTATATTAACTGATGAAGAAAGACAGGTAGGAAATCACATAGAGATTGAACTTTCTAACAATCCCACTGTGGTTGAAAATGCCCTTTATACCATGTCGCTATCTGGTCGTGATCGCGCAGGGAATAAAGCGAAGAAAGCATATGTTCCAGGCTTGCAATATGATTTTACTCCTCCTGAATTATTAATTATCAATCCTGATTCCGGTTCCGCGATAAATTACAAAGAAGTCCATTTTTCAAATAGCGAATTACTACAAACAGCTCAAATGATATGGCGGAGGACCGGAGGAAATGAGGATCCTTTATCACCACATATTTCTGAGCTTGAAAATGATGAGCTTTTAGGAAAAGAGATAGGACCAATTACCCTATACAATCAACCCCAATTAAATGATGGATCTGAATATACTTTGCTTTTTGTAGGATTGGACCCAGCCGGCAATGTAAGCGACACAGTTAAAGTAGTAAATATATTATACGATATTACACCTCCATTAGTAACAATCACCTATCCACAGTCTGATATTTATACCGCAGAATCCAAAATGTTATTTAATACCAATGAAGATTTATATGATTTTCAAATAAATTGGGATGGTATATCAAATAATGGTACTTCAGATAATATTCAATATGTGCCGACTTCAAAATTGAGTTCTGGTGATTACAATTCTGATGATCTCTATATACCTGAATTAAAAGATGCGACAACTTATACCATTTCAATTAATGGCCAGGATAGAGCTACTAATAGGGCCGTAGAGGTTAAATTAAATGAAATTCGAGTTGACCTAACACCGCCAGAGTTTTCGAATCTTTTACCGCCTACAGGATCCTTTATTAATTTAGCAAATATCGGATGGGATTTATCGGAGGACATCGATAGCGGTACCGTCTATTTTCAGCGCGCAGGTTCCGATGGAAGGTTAGAATCAGTTTTAATTGGTAAAGAATTAAGTGCGGGTAAGAAAGCAGCTGAACCGCTTTCAAATTATGTAGCCTTGAGAGATGGCGAGGTTTATACAATATCGATTATTGGTATAGATTTTGCATCAAATATTTCACAAGAGCTATCCGTCACAGATATAACATACGATACATCACCTCCAAAAATTTCTATGCTTTCTCCGAAGTCCGGTAGTTTTGTTAATTCAAATCATATAACATATTCTGTTAATGAGCCTATGACACAAGCAAAAATGATATGGGTAGGAGAGGGATTAGATCCATTAGAATTTTATTTACGAGAGACAGATATATCCGAAGGACAGCATAGATTGAAAGATTACGGTGTTACCCCTCAAGAAAAGGTATACTATTCCATATACATCGAAGGAACTGATCGAGCAACAAATACATCAACATCGGACACATTAACAAACGTTACATTTGACATTACTCCACCCGAGTTTTCAATTAGTCAGCCATTGGATGCTTCCCCGGTCAATTCAACGCAATTAACGTTTTTTATTAGCGAGCCGCTGAGCGCTGGAAGCATAACTTGGGCATCAACAATTGGTGTAGATCCCAACTCTCCCCATGTTCGTTCATTATCAGAATCTGATAGAACTGAGGGTGAAAAAAAGGATTTCGTATTTACTGATGCACCGCCTTTAGTAGATGGCGTTTCCTACAGAATTACAATATCTGGAACAGATTTGGCAGGAAATAAAGGAACAGATGTATCCATAGAAAATATACTTTACGATATAACACCTCCAGAGTTTATTGATACTGCACCAATGAACAATTCTTTCATCAAGGAAGCATTTATTAATTATACGCTAACTGAAGATCTAGTAGATGGAAAAATATATTTTGAAAATGTTGGTGGTGCATCCGATCCAAAAACAACACACATGATTACTCTAGCGGGTGGAAAGAAAAATAAAGGAGTTCAGGGTGGCAGCCTGCCTAAGTCCTTCATTCGATTAGTAAATGGCTCTATTTATAATATTCGATTTGAAGGTGTAGATGCAGCTGGAAACAATGCCCCAGAGGTATTAATAGAGAATATTGTGTTTGATAATGAAAAACCGGTATTAAAAATCATAAACCCGGATGACAACTCCTTCATTAATAGTCCTGAAATATCAATTTCAATTAGTGAAGATTTGGATAATTCAACATTATTGTTAACGAGTATCGCTGGCAAAAATGATCCAAATTCACCTCATCAGGTGGTATTAGGTGAAGATAAAAGAAAAATTGGAACTCTTGAAAATGAAGTGTTTAATGAATTTAATTGGGTTGATGGAACAACGTATAAACTAGAAATAGAGGGAATTGATTTTGCGGGTAATGAAGCCGAAAAAACTATAAAGCAAAATATTAGCTACGACATCACTAATCCTACTATTAATATTGATAACTTAAATAATAACATATATATAAATAAAGATATATTAAGTTATACTTTAAGTGAGCCATTAGCAACCGCAACCTTATTAATTACTCAAACTGGTGGGGTCGAAGATACTTATTCCCCACAAAGTATAGAATTAATTGGAAAAGAACTCAGTAAGGGTAGTTTCGAAGATATAAACTTTAGAAATAAATTAAAGCTTAATAATGGATCTATATATACAATTGAATTAAGTGGTGAGGATTATGCGTCTAATGCATCTAACACCGCATTGATAGAGAATATAAATTTCGATAATCAACCCCCTGAAATTTCAATTAGCAGACCCATAGATGCAGAGCAAATTAAATCTACAGTTATTTCCTATATGTTAAGCGAGAACCTTGAATCTGCTGTTGCCATTTTTGCTCAAACAAGCGGTACGATTGATGTAAACTCCCCACACAGAGTTGATTTAAATCAAAAAGAATTAAAAAAAGGCGTTCATAGTGATTTTGATTTAGGTATTACATCTCAATTGGCTGATGGTGGAAGATATAATGTTACAATTGAAGCTTTTGATCGATCAGGAAATGCTGCAATTGTACAATCAATTAATGATGTATTTTTTGATTTACTACCGCCGGTTATTACTATAGATAGCCCAACGAAAGGCTCAAGATTTAATTCCCCAATAATTACCTATTCATCCAATGAAGAGATGGGTAAAGGAAATATAACATTTACTAGGACCGGTGGTTCGCAAGATCCTCAAAGCCCTCATATAATTAATCTCAATGGCGGAAGGCTGTCACAAGGAGCTCACTACGATGAATCATTTAATGATGATATTGTATTGAAAGATGGCTCTGTGTATACTATCACATTTGGCGCACAAGATATGGCTGGTAACATTGCTACCGATATAAGTGTTCAAAATATTATTTTTGACTCCGCCTCACCAGAAATATCTATTCTAAGTCCTCAACCATCAATTTTTACTAATAATCTTATTCTAAATTATTCATTAAATGAGGATTTGAAGAGTGGAAAAATACGTATCGAAAGAACCGGTGGGCCAAATGATTCAGCTAGTCCTTATGAGTTAGATTTATTAGAAGATCAGTTAAAAAAGAATGCCACTATAGATTTCAATATATCCGAACAAATCAATCTAGTTAGCAATGCTGTCTATAAAATAACTGTTGAGGGTGTTGATATTGCTGGAAACCAAGGAATTTCTGATCCAATTGAAGATATAACTTTTGATGATATCCCTCCTGATATTGCAATCATTTCTCCTCCGGTAGATTCATTTATTAATATTACATCTCTAGGTTTACGCACGAATGAGGTGTTAGAAGCAGCTTTAGTGGATTGGGTATGGCAAGAAGGCGAGGTTGATGCAGTCAAAGAGCACACTTCAAAGCTTGTTGGCGGGTCATTACAGGATGGAGAATATCCTCAGGTAGAATTTGACCCTTCTCCATCATTAATTAGTGGATCTTGGTATAATGTAACATTTCATGGAAGAGATAGGGCGGGAAACTCTTCCAGTTTTAATCTTGGGCGATTATTTTTTGATAATACTCCCCCTTTAATAGCTGGAAAGTTTCCAGATTCAAATGCATTTACAAATTTAGCTGAAATTAGTTATTCTGTTAATGAGGATCTAATTCAAGGTATAGTCACTTGGAATCCAGTAGATGGCTCTCAAGGTGTTGATGTCGAACTAGTCTCAAATGAACTTTCAGAAGGGACATTTGGTATTGGGGTATTAAATGGACAGGTTGATTTAGTAGATGGGGCTATTTACAATATTGAAATAAAAGGAAAAGATAAAGCTCAAAATGAATCAACAGCATCAATTGCAAAAAATATCACTTTTGATTTAACTAAACCTAAATTTACCCAAGTTCTCCCATTGGCAAGTTCTCGCATTAATACTCAAACCGTTGAATGGAACGTCGATGAACCTTTGCAATCTGGCAAATACACATGGATACACATGGGAGGTGAGGCGGATCCAAATGCTCCCCATGAATTTAATTTATCTGATGATTTACTTAAACCTGGAAAAGGCGATAATTCAAAACTTCCCCCACTTGATTTGGTAGTTGATGCAATGTATCGAATTACGCTTGAAGGTACTGATTTGGCTGGAAATATTGGTAAAAAATTTATCATGAGTGTCGTTTATGATAATCTTCCTCCCAAATTAGAATTAAAGTATCCAATATCGAATTCTGCCGTAAATCATTTAGATATTTCTTATTCATTAAATGAACAATTAAGTACAGGTCAAATCATTTATTCAAGAGTTGGTGGCGAACCTGATCCTAATTCACCTGTGACCCTAGAACTTGTTGGCGGTGAATTGGAAACTAATTTTGATTCTCGACAAACAACTTCCACACCACCAGTTTTAAATGATGGTTCAATTTATAACATGCAGTTCAAAGGGTTAGACTTAGCTACAAATTCATCTGAGTCCAATATTGTTGAGAATGTTAAATATGATATTACCCGACCAAAGATTACAATCTTCTACCCATCAACAAAATCTTATTTTATGGGATCCAATATAAGCATTGATATTAGTGAAGACTTAAAAGATGGCGCAATGGTCTGGACCAGAACCGGTGGCTTAAATGATAATATCACTAGACACAATATTCCTCTATATGACCAGTATTTAAAGAAAGGTAAATATGAAAATGCGAAGGTACCTATTGAAGAATCACTTAGTTCTGGCGTAGTCTATTCTTTAGGGATAGATGCTAGAGATTTTGCGGATAATGAAGCTGAGCCTGTATTAGTCGAATTTATTGAATTTATTAGAGATATGAGCGGTAAATGGTACTATAAGGGAGCTATTATTGAAGTGGTTTGGATATTTGAACCTGATGAATCGGGAATTAGAGGTAATTTCATGCAGGGATTATCATTGGGTACAAAAATTAGCAATGAAGAGCGGGGTACATTCACTTTTGATTTTAATCAAAAACCATATTTATTAACAGTAGAAATGGATGACCCGTCAAAAAATAGAATTAGTCTTGTTGAATTTATGAGCAATAACAGGATACGAGTTGTTACGGGTCAGAAAAAACCAGCTAGCATGGGCGATGGAGAGGTGATGGAGTATGAATGGAGACCAGAATAAAAAAAAATTCGTTAATAGTACAATGATAAATGGTAGAATAAGATTAACTTTCCGGCCGATTTACATATTATTTAGGAGTATCTAGTAATGGCTAAAAAACAAAAAAGTTTTGCTGAAAAAACCTCATCAAATAAAGGTAAGGATTTAGTTCACGTAAAATTTGTTAAAAGCGTACCATCTGATAAAGAGGGTTTTTGGAGATTTAATGAATCAATGATTGGTCTTGAAAAAGGTCAAAAATTAGATACAGCTTTAAAACAGATGGAAGATGAGGCAAATTTAGTAGATATTGAAATGCCTTCAGATGAAACTGAGCTAGTAGATACCTTAAAAGAACAAGAAGTTTTAGCAGAAGAAGAAATTCCAGCAGAAGAAGAAACTCCAGCAGAAGAAGAAGCTCCAGCAGAAGAAGAAACTCCAGCAGAAGAAGAAACTCCAGCAGAAGAAGAAACTCCAGCAGAAGAAGAAAC
>CAYLUE010000016.1:0-28225 GCA_964386795.1 uncultured bacterium | reverse complement strand
TTTTAATTTTTAATTTATATTCTTTTTTTGCCATTGGATTAATAACCTTATTTTTATTTTGAGTAGAGTTCAACTACTAATTGTTCATTTACTGTTAATAGCATTTCATCCCTTTCAGGGATAGCTAAGAAATTACCAGTCATTTTTGCTTTATCTATTTCTAGCCAAGGAAATGAAATATCGCCTTTAACTTTTTTAATTGAATCAAGAATTACATCTAATTTTTTTGATTTATCTCTTACTTTTATAACATCACCAGGTTTTAATGAAGCAGATGGAAAATTGCATTTTCGATTATTTAGTAAAAAATGCGCGTGCGATACTAATTGTCTAGATTGGGACCTAGTTGATGCAAATCCTAATCTATATACAACATTATCTAATCTACATTCTAAAAGCTGGAGTAAGCTTGTCCCAGTTTCACCATCCATCTTTTCAGCTTTATGAAAATAATTTCTAAACTGTTTCTCTAGAACTCCATACATTGCTTTTATTTTTTGCTTCTCTTGAAGCTGAATACCGTAATTAGAAAGCCTTCTTCTTCGATTTGGGCCATGCTGACCAGGCAAATATGGTTTTTTATTAAGGAGATTGTCATATTTGGGATTACCAAAAATATTTTCTCCAAATTTTCTTACTAATTTTCCTTTTGGTGTATCAACTTTTGACATATAATTCCTTAAACTCTTCTTCTTTTTGGTGGCCTGCAGCCATTATGAGGTAGCGGTGTTACATCTTTTATTGATACAACTTCAAGACCTGCAACAGCTAACGATCTAATAGCAGATTCCCGTCCGGCTCCAGGACCTTTAACTCTTACATCAATTGTTTTCATACCCATTTGAATCGCTTGCTGTGCAGCTTTTTCAGCAGCAAGAGTTGCAGCAAATGCTGTGCTTTTTCTAGAGCCTTTAAATCCGCTAGTACCTGCAGTAGACCATGCCACAACGTTGCCAAATTTATCAGTTAAAGTAATGTGAGTATTGTTAAACGTTGCTTTAATATGAGCAATACCAGCGGGGTCTGCAGTACGTTTCTTTTTTCTTTTTTTAATCTCTCCCTGTGCCATTAAAACCTATACTTTCTTTCCAAGGCCAATAGTTCTACGCTTACCTTTTCGTGTTCTTGAATTAGTTTTTGTTCTTTGCCCATTAACTGGCAACCCTCTTCGGTGTCTTAATCCTTGATAGCAACCAATGTCTCTTTTTCTTTTAATATTCATTGAAACCTGAGTTCGCTGCTCTCCTTCTACTCTTATTTCAAGAGCAGTGATTGCATCTCTAATTGCCACAACTTGATTATCAGTCAAGTCTTTTACTCTTTTTTCTTCATCAATCTTAGCATGTTGGCATATCTTATTAGCTAATGTCAATCCAATGCCATGTATATAACATAGTGAATATGCAACTTTCTTTTCTCTAGGTATATCTACACCTGCTATACGCGCCAAATCCTTACCCTAACCTTGCCTTTGTTTATGTTTTGGGTTCTCACAAATAACCTTAACTACGCCCTTGCGGCGTATTACTTTGCACTTATCACATATTTTTTTTACTGAAGCTCTAACTTTCATATTATTTATTTCTGTATGTTATACGACCTCTAGTTAAATCATATGGAGAAATTTCAAGCTTTACAATATCTCCAGGTAATATTTTAATAAAATGCATTCTCATTTTCCCGCTTACATGCGCTAAAACTTCGTGCTTGTCATCGCCAATTTCTACCTCTACTCTAAACATAGCATTAGGCAAAGTTTCTTTGATAACGCCTTCAACTTGGATTGCTTCTTCTTTAGCCATTTTTTGTTACCTCGCTAAGAACCCGTGGCCCCTCTGAAGTTATTGCGATTGTATGTTCAAAATGGGCAGATACTTCGCCATCTAGTGTACGAATAGTCCATCCATCTGCATCAGTTTTAATATCTTTGTTTCCCATATTTATCATAGGCTCAATAGCTATGCACATGCCCTCAGAAAGTTTGTATCCTTGCTTTGGTTGGCCGTAATTCGGTATTTGAGGCTCTTCATGTAAATCAGATCCTATTCCATGGCCGACTAATTCGCGGACAACAGAATATCCATTCTTCTCGGCATGTGATTGTATAGCAAACCCAATATCAGAAACATAATTTCCAGGTTTTGCTTCAGAAATGCCTCTCATTAGACAATCCTTAGTTGTATCCATAAGTTTTTTTCTACTGTTTGATATATTTCCTACAGAAAATGTTATAGCATGATCCCCATAATATCCATCTTTTTCAGCTCCACAATCAATTCCCACTATTTGACCTTCTTCAAGATATCTTTTATTTGGAATACCATGAACAACTTCGTCATCAACAGAAACACACAATGTTGCAGGAAAACCCATATATCCTTTAAAAGCTGGACGTGCTCCTCTTGAAATAATAAATTCTTCAGCTAATTTATCAAGATCTATAATATTAGCTCCAGGTTGAATATGTTCAGATAGCATTTCTAATGTATCAGCAACAATTTGACAGCTAGCAGCAATCAAATCAATTTCTCTATCGGTTCTAATATGAACCATTTAGATTCTCCTCCTGCCACGTATTTTGCCTTTAGCTAAAAACCCATCATAATGACGGCTCATTAAGTGCGATTCGATCTGCTGTAAAGTATCTAGCGCCACACCAACAATTATCAATAGGCTAGTACCCCCAAAGAATGAGGCTAAATCATAGCTTACATCCATCAATTGCATTAGAACGTATGGAAAAACAGCTACTGCAGCCAAAGCGAAAGATCCGGGTAGTGTAACTCTAGATAAAATATTATCAATATATTCAGCTGTTTTTTTACCTGGCCTAATTCCTGGAATAAAACCACCATGCTGCTTCATCTGCTGTGAAACTTGAGTTGGGTCAAAAGCAATTGCGGTATAAAAGTATGTAAAAAATACAATCATTAATCCAAAAACGATCCAATAGAATGGGTGATCAAAAGAAAACCACCTCATTACTGTCTGCATAAAATTGCTCTCACTAAAAAAAGTTGCTATAGTGCTTGGAATAAACATAATTGATTGTGCAAAAATAATTGGCATTACTCCTGCTGTGTTTACTTTCAATGGAATATGAGTTGATTGACCTCCATATACTTTTCTACCAACAACTCGTTTTGCATAAGATACTGGAATTTTTCTAGTGCCCTGAGTTAAGAGAACAACAAAAGAAATGACTGCAAACATAATTGCTAGCAATATCAATTCACTTAAAACACTTCTCACACCTTCATTGATAAGCGCAATCTCACTAACAATTACATTGGGCAATCTTGATACAATTCCAATCATAATAATTAAAGAAATTCCATTTCCAATTCCTCGCTCCGTAATGCGCTCCCCAAGCCACATCAATAGAATAGTGCCAGTTATTAAACAAATTGTTCCAGTGAAAATAAATGAAAAGCCTGGATTTATAACAACCGATTGACCCGCAGAAGACATTGATGGTAAAAATACGGCAACAATTCCATAGGCTTGCATGGCTGATATTAAAACAGTGAGATATCTTGTCACTTGTGTTATCTTTTTCCTACCGGCTTCACCCTCTTTTTGTAATCTTTGAAAATATGGTACGACAGTGCTCATCAATTGAATAATAATTGATGCAGATATATACGGCATGATCCCCAAAGCAAAAAGTGTAGCTTTTTCAAAAGCACCACCTGCAAATAAATTGTACAATCCTAATAGGGTATTTTGATAGCCCTGGAATGCTGCACTCAATGCCTCACCATTAATACCAGGAATAGGAATATGAGCGCCAAGACGCGCTACTATAAGAACACCTAAAGTAAAAAGAATTCTTTTGCGAAGTTCGGGGATAATAAAAATTGATTTAAATTTTTGAATCATAATTACTGCACCACTGCAGTGCCGCCCATTTTTTCAATTTTCTTTATAGCAGAAGAGCTGAATGCGCTAGCAATAACATCTATCTTTTTACTTAAATCACCATCTCCTAATATTTTTATTGGCCTTAATGAATATTTTACTAAACCACTATCTTTCATAACTAATGGGTTAATCGAAGCAGAATCTATCTTCTCTAGATCAGATAGGTTAACAATTTGAAATTCCTTTTTAAAAGGATAATTTGAAAAACCTCTTTTAGGAACTCTTCTATGTAGGGGCATTTGACCGCCCTCAAACCATGGGCGATGCTTTGATCCAGATCTAGAATGATAACCCTTATCACCTCGACCTGCATTTCTACCTAATCCAGAACCATGCCCCCTGCCAACTCTTTTCTTAGATTGAGTAGCGCCTTTTGCTGGTTTTAATTTTCCTAGCTTCATTTTGATTCTTCTATATTTACTAAATAATTAACCACATTAATCATCCCTCTTAATTCAGGAGTATCCTTATGTTCAACAATTTGGTTTATTTTTTTTAATCCCAAGGCTTTTAATGTTAATTTGGCTTTTTGCTTATAGCCAATTGAACTTTTTATTAGCTTTATTTTTAATGTTTTATTTTTACTCATAGTCTAATTAATTAAAAATATCTTTAATTGAAATTCCTCTTTTATTAGACACTGTAACTGCATCCTGCAGATCATTTAATGCTTTCATCGTAGCTTTTGTAACGTTAAGGGGGTTGTTTGAACCAAACCTCTTAGTAAGAATGTTTTTTATACCCACTTGTTCCATTACGGCTCTAACAGCAGCACCAGCAATAATACCCGTACCCGGAGCAGCCGGCTTAAGCATTACTTTGCTTGCGCTATACCTTGAAACAATTTTGTGAGGTATCGTCCCGTTAACTAGATTAATTTTAACAATATTTTGCTTTGCTTCTTCTTTCGCCTTATTAATAGCTGACATTACTTCACCTGCCTTACCTTGCCCAATGCCAACATGCCCCTTACCATCTCCGACTACTACCAAGGCACCAAAACGAAAGTTTTTACCTCTTGATGTTACTTTTGCTACTCTAGTAACTCTTATTACATTTTCTTCTTGTAAATCTAATTCTGCAGGATTAATCATAATTTCTCTTTTAAAATTTTAGACCAGCTTCTCTAGCTGCATCAGCTACAGCCTTTATTCTTCCATGATAAGAATTGCCATTTCTATCAAAAACAACTTCAGATATCTTGTTTTTGATTGCCTTATTAGCTATTGAAGCACCAATTATTGTACTTATTTCAGTTTTTGTCTTTGCCTTTTTTATATCTTTTTGTAAATCTTTATCATTAGATGAAGAAGATACTAATGTAGCTCTCAAATGGTCATCTACAACTTGAGCAGAAATATGCTTAATGGATTTTGACACAACTAGACGAGGTTTTGTAGGGTGAGCTACATTATTACGCTTGCTACGATTTCTTCTACGAAGATTTCGCATTTCTCTCTTAGATGATTTATTGATCATGCAGTAGCCCCGCCAACAGTCTTACCTTGCTTTGATCGTACATACTCATCTTTATACCTTATACCTTTTCCTTTGTATGGCTCAGGCTTTCTAAACGATCTGATTTTTGCTGATACTTCACCTACTAATTGTTTGTTTATACCAGAAACGGTTATTTCTGTTTTATTGGTTTTAATATCTATCTCATCAGGTGGTTCAAAGAAAATTTCATGAGAAAAGCCAAGCTGTAAAACTAAATATTTTCCATCCATATTTGCCTGATATCCAACACCCCTTATTTCTAAATCTCTAGTAAATCCTTCAGAAACTCCAATTACTGCGTTTGCAATTAATTGACGCATAGTTCCATGTAATGCTCGATGATTTCTGGAATCTGATGGGCGTTCAACTGTTAGCATGTTATCATTTTGAAGAACATTTATCTCAGGATTAACTGAAACACTAAGACTTCCCTTAGGTCCATTAACCTTAATCAAGTCGGTCGTTACTTCAACGCTGACTTTTTCTGGGATATTTATATTCTTTTTACCAATTCTTGACATAATTTATTACCATACGTTACAAAGAACTTCTCCTCCTACTCCAAATCGCTTGGCAACTTTATTTGAAAGCACACCTTTCGAAGTTGAGAGGATGGATATTCCTAAACCATCTAAAACTCTTGGAATTTCATTCCTACTAACATAAACCCTTCTTCCAGGCTTACTAATTCTTTCAATTCCTGAAATAACAGCATCACCCTTATGATCGTATTTAATAAAAATTCTAATCTTCTGATCAATTCCGTTTTTAATAAAAATAAAGTCTTTTATGTAATGTTCTTGCTTAAGAACATATGCTATTCTTTTTTTCAAATTTGATGATGGTATATCTACAAACCTTTTATCAACAGCCATAGCATTACGTATTCTCGTTAACATATCAGATACAGGGTCAGTCATTGACATAAATTCTCCTTACCAACTAGCCTTTATTACGCCAGGAATTTCCCCTCTAAGAGCCATTTCCCTAAAACATATTCTACATAATCCAAATTTTCTCATATACCCATCAGCGCGCCCACAATTAAAACAGCGATTATACTCCCTTGTGCTAAATTTTGGCTTTCTTTTGGCTTTGACAATTAGCGATTTTCGTGCCATTAATTAACCTCAACGCTTTCTTCATTTTTTTGTGGTTTTTCACGTAATGGTAGTCCCATTAATTTAAGAAGCCAATACGATTCTTCATCTGAATGTGCCGATGTTGATAAATTAATATCCATTCCGCGAATACTATCAATTTTATCATAATCAATTTCTGTAAAAATAATTTGCTCTTTTACGCCAAATGAAAAATTTCCCCTTCCATCAAATGATTTAAATGACAAACCTCTGAAGTCTCTAGTTCTGGGTAACGCAACAGAAATTAATCTTTCAATAAAATCATACATTCGATTTCCACGAATCGTAACCTTGCATCCAACAGGGAATCCCTGTCTTATTTTAAAATTTGATATATCCTTACGGGATCTAGTAACTACGGGTTTTTGCCCTGCAATTAAAGTAAGTTCATTTAATCCACTTTCTAGCTTCTTTGGATTATCTTTTCCATCTCCAATGCCCATATTGATAGAAACATGAGTTATTTTTGGCACCTCCATTAAATTGCTATAATTAAATTGCTTCATCATTGCAGGTACAACCATTTCTTTATATTTTTTCCTTAGGTTTGGGACTTCAGATCTTAATGCATTCTTTTTAGTCATTAATCTTTAATCTCCTCACCACTTTTTGATGAAACTCTCACCTTAGAACCATCTTCAAGTTTTTTATATCCAATACGCGATGCATTTCCATTATGCAAATGCATTACATTGGAAATATGTAAAGAACCTTCACGCTCTACGATTCCACCTTTAGGATTGTCTTGAGTTGGTCGAGTATGTTTTTTTATCAAATTAATACCTTCAATGATTACGCGATTTTTATCTTTAATAATCCTTAGAATTTTACCTTCTTTACCTTTGTGATTTCCACTGATTACCTTAACGCTCATACCGGTTTTTAATCGCATACTATAAAACCTCCGGTGCCATTGAAATTATTTTCATATAACCGCTTTCCCGTAATTCTCGTGCTACTGGACCTAAAACCCTTGTTCCTCTAGGCTCACCAGCCTCATTCAATAAAACTGCAGCGTTATCATCGAAGCGAATATATGATCCATCCGATCTTCTTACTTCTTTCCTAGTTCTAACAACTACAGCTCTTGATACTTGACCCTTCTTTACCATACCATCTGGAATTGCTTGTTTTACAGTAACAACGATAATATCACCTAAGGACGCATATCTCCTGCGGCTACCACCAAGAACCTTAAAACAAAGGACTTCTCTTGCCCCTGAATTATCTGCCACTTTTAATCTTGTTTCTTGCTGTATCACTTATTAACCTATTTTCACAGACTCTCTAACAATCTCACTTACACGCCAACGCTTAGTTTTGCTTATTGGTCTCGTTGACGAAATTTTTACTATGTCACCAATCTTTGGACTTACAGTAGTAATATGAGAGTTATACTTTTTAAATCTTTTTAATATTTTTCCATAAACAGGATGGGGAATTTTTCTGGTAACCTGTACAACAACAGTTTTATCCATCTTATCGCTTACAACTTCACCTACTAAAACTTGTTTTTTTCTATCACTCATGAGGCATCCTCATCCAATCTGATTCCTTTAATAAATTCATTTTTAATCGTTAATAATTGAGCTATTTCTTTTTTTAAAGATTTAATCTCCAGTGGATCTTCAAGCTGCTGAAGGGCTTTTTGAAAGCGCAAGCTTTGAAGCTTAGCCTGGTGTTCTTCAAGCTTCAAATCTATATCTGAAATTTTTAACTCACTTAGGTCGCTTTTTTTCATTACAGATCTCTTCTGCTTACAATTTTAGTTTTGATTGGCAGTTTATTTGATGCATTATGAAATGCTTCCTCAGCGCCTTTTCTATCCACTCCATCAACCTCAAATAATATTCTTCCAGGCTTAACTACAGCAACCCAATATTCTGGAGAACCTTTACCTTTTCCCATTCTGGTTTCAGCAGGTTTTTTGGTGATTGGCTTATCAGGAAATATCCGAATCCACATCTTTCCGATCTTCCTTACCACTCTGGTAATTGAAATACGACATGCTTCAATCTGTCGACTAGTAATCCAACCAGACTCTGTTGCTTTTAAACCGTAAGAGCCAAAAGCGACGTAGTTACCTCCCTTAGCCATGCCTCTACGATTTCCACGATGATGTTTTCTGTATTTAGTTTTTTTTGGTTCTAGCATAATTTAGCTACTTACCTGATTCGCCATTACAAATCCAAACTTTTACGCCAATAATTCCATATTGAGTATAAGCTTCCGTTAATACGTAATCTATATCTGCTCGAAGTGTGTGCAGTGGGACTCTTCCTTCAGAAAATTTCTCGCTACGTGCAATCTCAGACCCACCTAAGCGTCCAGCAACATTGATTCTTATTCCATCAGCGCCCATTCTCATAGTTGACTGTATCACCTTACTAACAACGCGGCGATATGAAACCTTCTTTTTTAATTGATGTGCAATGTTTGCACCAACTAGGGCAGCATCTAACTCTGGTCGTTTTATTTCAGAAATATTAATTTGAACATTTTTTGTATCACTACCATCTTTCGAGGAAACATTTGTTAATTGTCTTACTTCATCTTTTAATCTATTAACCTCTTCGCCGCCCTTTCCAATTACTATTCCTGGCCTAGCGGTAAAAATTGTAATTGTAATTGTTTTTGATGTACGACTGATATCAACTTTAGAAATTCCAGCATTTGGCAGTCTGGCCTTTAAATACTTACGTATTTTTACATCGCTCTCTAATTCAGTTGCAAAAGAATTTTCAGTAAACCACGTAGATCTCCAATTTTTATTGATTTGTAACCTAAAGCCTACTGGATGTGTTTTTTGACCCAAACTATTCTCCTATTTCTTCTCGTCAGATACGATTATAGTTAAATGAGATGATTTCTTATTTATTCTTGATATACGACCCATTGATGCAGCTCTAAATCTTTTTAGATGTGGAGCGCCATCCGCAAAACATTCTTTTATATAAATTTTTTCCACTGAAATATTATCTTCATCAGAACTATTCATTAAATTTGAAACAGCTGAGCTTAATGTTTTTTCTATCTGATACGCTGCCTTAGCTTTTGAAAAATGAAGAAAATTCATCGCTTTATCAACATTGCTGCCTCTTAATTCATCTAGCAGTAGTCTAATTTTTCTAGGAGATTGCCTAATATGTCTTGTAATAGCTTTAGCTTCCATAACTTCTAGTTCTTTCTGTCTCCAGAATGAAGCCTAAATGTTCTTGTAGGTGAAAATTCACCTAATTTATGACCAACCATATTTTCATAAACAAAAACTGGAATGAATTTATTACCATTGTGTACGGCAAATGTATGTCCCACAAAATCTGGTGTAATCATCGACCTTCTTGACCACGTCTTAATAACTTTCTTTTTACCGCTATCATTTATCTTTTCAATCTTTTTTACTAATTTTGGATCAACGAAAGGTCCTTTTTTTAAAGAGCGAGCCATAATTATTTTCTCCTCTTCACAATATATTCATTTGATTTTTTATTCTTTTTACGTGTTTTATAGCCTTTTGCTGGTTGACCCCATGGTGACACTGGATGCCTACCGCCAGAAGTTTTTCCTTCACCTCCTCCATGAGGGTGATCAACAGGATTCATTACAACACCTCGGACTTTAGGACGCTTGCCTAACCAGCGCGATCTACCTGCTTTCCCGGAAATTATTTGCTCATGTGATTTATTTCCTACCTCTCCAATAGTAGCGAAACATTCATCTCTGATCAGTCTAATTTCTCCAGATGGAAGTTTTAATGTTGTAAACCCATCATCATGAGCCATGACTTGAGCAGATGACCCTGCGCTTCTTGCCATCTTTCCACCACATCCAGGAATCAATTCAATATTATGAACAAACATTCCAGATGCTACTTTACCTAAAGGAAGCGCATTCCCAGATTTTAATGGTGCATTTTCACCACTTATGATCTCATCTCCGATTTTCATATCTGATGGTGCTATAATATATCTTTTTTCGCCATCAGAATAAAAAAGTAGTGCAATATTTGCGGAACGATTTGGATCATATTCAATTGCTGAAACTTTAGCTGGTATATCAAACTTATCTCTTTTGAAATCAATGATTCTGTATCTACGCTTATGACCGCCTCCTATATGTCTAGAGGTAATTCTACCGCGATTATTTCGTCCACCAGTTTTCCTTAAAGCTTTGGTTAAGCTTTTTTCAGGAGTGTGTTTTGTAATTTCAGAAAAATCACTTCTAGAGGCAAATCGACTTCCAGGAGTCGTAGGTTTTAAATTTCTAACTCCCATTAATTACTCGAATCCGTGTCTAATAAGTCAATACTTTCGCCCTCTTTAAGGGTAACTAGTGCTTTTTTCCAATTAGATCTTTTACCATTCGTTCTAATAGTTCTTCCACCACTTTTAACTGTCATATTTTTTTCTTTTCCAAGACGATTCATTGTTGATACTTTTTGTACTTTAACATCAAACAGTGACTCAACAGCATCTTTTATTTCTAACTTATTAGCTCCAAATTGAACCTGGAATGAGTATTTTCTCTCTTCTTCAAGTCTGCTCATTTTTTCAGTAAAAATAGGTCTTATTATAATCTTTTGGTAATCTACAGCCATATTTATTGCTTAGTATTTAATTGGTTATTTAAAAGTTCAGCTCCAGATTTTTCAGCTACAATCACATCGCAATCAATAAGATCATATGTGCTTGCACGGAGTGATTCTACCAAGTAGACATTTGGTATATTCCTCGCAGCTAAAAATAAATTGTTTTTTTCAGAATCAACCAAAAGAGTTATCTTGCTATTATTCAATTTCAATGAAGAGAATAAATTCACTAATAACTTAGTCTTAGGTTCATCCAATGATATATCATCAATAACTATAAATTTACCATTTTGTACTCTATCTGATAGAACAGATTTGCGTGCTAATCGACGCATTTTCTTCGTAGTTTTTTTATTATATTTATGAGGCTCCGGCCCAAAAACAACACCTCCACCTTTCCAAATTGGGGATCTATTAGTACCAGCTCTAGCAACACCACGTCCTTTTTGCTTAAAAGGCTTTTTTCCGCCACCTCTAACCATTGATCTATTCTTAGCTGAATGAGTACCTTGCCTGCTATTGGAAAGCTCACTCACTACTGCTTGATGAACAACGTGATGGTTCGGCTCAATGCCAAACACTGAATCATCTAATGTTATCGCTGAGCTCTTTGATCCATCAATATTTAATACATCTAACTTCATAACTACTTCGAAATAAATATTATACCATTATTTGGGCCTGGTATGGCACCTTTTATAAGCAATTGATTATCATCTTTATTAACAGAAACGATTTCTAAATTCCTTGTAGAGACTTTCTTATTGCCGTATTGACCCGCCATCTTCATTCCTTTAAATACTCGTGAAGGGTCCGATGCTTGACCAATCGATCCAGGTGAACGAGGATGTTCTCTTTGTCCGTGCGTTTTTGGCCCACCGCCAAAACCGTGTCTTTTCATAACGCCAGAAAATCCTTTTCCTTTTGAGTTTCCAGAAACAGATACAAGTTCACCAGGCTTAAATAGAGAAACTCCAAATTCTTGACCAGTCTTATATTCATAATTTGAAACTGGTAAAAATTCTGCAAGATATTTTTTGGGTTTTGAATTTGCGTGATTAAAATGTCCTAATTGGGCTTTATTGGAATGCTTTTCTTTAAGCTCTCCATACCCAACTTGAATTGCATCATAACCATCGATAGATTTTGTTTTTACTTGAGTAACCACACATGGGCCCGCCTGAATAACTGTTACTGGTACTGCATGTCCATTATCACTAAAAACTTGTGTCATTCCAATTTTTTTTCCAATTAAACCGCGCACAACATTACACCTTTATTTCAATATCAACACCAGCAGGTAAATCTAATTTCATCAATGCTTCTACTGTTTTTGGAGTTGAATTAAGAATATCAATTAATCGTTTATGAATTTTTGTTTGAAACTGTTCTCTTGATTTTTTATCAACAAATGGCGATCTAAGTACGGTATATATAGTTCTTTTTGTTGGCAATGGAATTGGTCCTGAAATAATTGCACCAGTTGACTTTGCAGTTTTAACAATTTTTTCTGTTGATTTATCAATCAATGAATGATCATAAGCTTTTAAACTAATTCGAATTGTTTGATTTGCCATAATTACTACGAAGCCTTACCGTGTACTTGCTCAATAATTTCTTCTTTTACTGAGCTAGGTACTTCTTTAAAGTTTGAAAATTCCATATGAAAAACAGCGCGACCCTGTGTTATCGATCTTAAATCTGTAGCATATCCAAACATTTTTGCTAGAGGAACGGTCGCATTTAATACATGAGCATCTTTTCGCTGTCCCATTTCATCAATATTTCCTCGCCTAGAGTTTATATCGCCCATTACATCTCCTAGATATTCTTCAGGAACAACGACTTCTACACTCATCATTGGTTCCATTAATACTGGAGATGCTTTCTTACAACCTTCTTGAATTGCCATTGATCCAGCAACTTTAAATGCAATTTCAGATGAATCAACATCATGATATGAACCATAAACCAATTCAACTCTAACATCTTCAATGGGATAGCCAGCCAAAACACCATTTTTTAATGCCTCCTGCATTCCTTCATTCACAGGTTGTATATATTCTCTGGGGATTACTCCACCTACAATCTTATTTTCAAAATGGTAGCCCTTACCAGGATCGTTTGGCTCAACATTAATAACAACATGACCATATTGACCGCGACCACCAGATTGACGAGCAAATTTTACATCTATTTTTTCAACTCGCTTAGTAATTGCCTCAGTATAAGCAACTTGAGGTGTACCTACATTTGCTTTAACCTTAAATTCTCTTAATAAACGATCCACTAGCACCTCTAAGTGCAACTCTCCCATTCCAGCTATAATTGTCTGACCGGTTTCTGGGTGTATAGAAACTTTAAATGTTGGGTCTTCTTCAGCAAGTTTTGCCATACCCTTGGATAACTGATCCTGGTCTGCCTTAGTAGCAGGTTCAACCGATACTTCAACAACAGGTTCAGGAAATTCCATTGATTCAAGTATAATTTCTTTTTTCTCTTCACATAAAGTATGTCCAGTATGAGAGTTTTTTAATCCGACAGCTGCAACAATTTCACCAGCAACCACCTGATCCAATTCTTCTCTTTTATTGGCATGCATCAAAAGAATTCTACTTATTCTTTCTCGTTTTCCAGTATTTGGATTCATTACATAAGAACCAGCAGCCAATTTTCCTGAATAAACTCGCATAAATGTTAATTTTCCAACATACGGGTCTGTCATAACTTTAAATGCTAAAGCACTAAATGGATCATCTTCGCTTGGATTTCTTTTCATTTCAACATCTGAATCATTAGGGTCAAATCCTGAAATAGATCCTATATCCAGTGGGGAAGGTAAAAAATCATTTACAGCATCCAATAGGCGCTGGACTCCTTTATTCTTAAATGCAGATCCACATAAAGTTGGAACAAAAGTATTATCAAGACAGCCTTTACGTATTGCAGTTTTTAATTCATCTTCCGTTATTTCTTGTTCATCTAAATATTTCTCTAAAAGATGCTCATCATAGCCTGCAGTTTCTTCAATTAAATGATGTCTCCATTTTTCAGCTTCATCCTTCATATCTGAAGGTATTTCACCAATTTCAAAATGAGCACCCAAAGATGATTCGTTATATAAAATAGCTTTCATAGAGATTAAATCAATAATACCAGTAAAAAGATCACCAGACCCTATCGGTAAAACTATAGGTAGGGGGTTTGCTCCAAGTCGACTTTTTATCATTTCTAATACATTATAGAAATCTGCTCCCGTCCTATCCATTTTATTTACAAAAGCTATTCTTGGAACGCCATACTTATCGGCCTGTCTCCAGACTGTCTCGCTCTGTGGCTCCACTCCTCCAACAGCACAGAAAACTGCGCATGAACCATCCAAAACTCTTAATGAACGCTCTACTTCAACTGTAAAATCAACGTGACCTGGCGTATCAATGATATTTATTCGATGGTCTTCCCAAATTGCAGTTGTTGCAGCAGAAGTTATTGTTATTCCCCGTTCTTTTTCCTGCTCCATCCAATCCATAGTTGCGCCACCATCATGTACTTCACCAATCTTATGGGTTCTTCCTGTATAAAAAAGAATCCTCTCTGTGAGAGTAGTTTTACCTGCGTCAATATGTGCCATTATACCAATATTGCGAACATTGTCTAATAAAATTTTCTTCATTATTATCTAAAATGTGCAAACGCGCGATTGGCTTCTGCCATTCTGTGCGTATCTTCCTTTTTCTTTATTGCTCCACCTTCATTGTTTGCAGCAGAAATAAGTTCTAAAGCTAGGCAGTCTGCCATAGATTTTCCAGATCTAGACCTAGCGGAATCAATTAGCCAATGAGATGCTAGAAAAAATTGTCTATGTTTTGGTACTTCTATTGGGACTTGATAATTAGCTCCACCAATACGCCTAGACTTAACCTCTAGAGAAGGAGCAGCGTTCTTAATTGCTAATTGAAAAATTTCTCTACCATCTTTTTTTGTTCTTGTTTTAATGTAATCCATTGCATTATAAAATATATGTTCAGCTATCCCCTTTTTGCCGTCAAACATCAAGAAGTTCATAAATTTTGCAACTTCAAGATCATTATATATTGGATCTGGTAGAATCTTTCTTTTTTCTGGTCTTCTTCTTCTCATAATTATTCTTTAGGCTTTTTTGCTCCATATCTAGAGCGACTAGTAGTTCTATCAGAAACACCAGCTGTGTCAAGGGTTCCTCTAACTACATGATAGCGCACTCCAGGCAAATCCTTAACTCTACCCCCTTCAATCAAAACTATTGAGTGCTCTTGTAAATTATGCCCCTCACCAGGAATGTAGGCATTAACCTCTATTCCATTTGTTAATCTAACCCTAGCTACTTTGCGTAGAGCAGAATTAGGTTTTTTAGGTGTAGTAGTATAAACGCGAGTACAAACTCCTCGTTTTTGAGGATTACCTTTTAGTGCTGGTGTTGCACTTTTTTTGGTAATTCTTTTTCTACTTTGTCTAATTAATTGGTTTATCGTCGGCATTTCATTTCCATTAAAGCCTACAAAATTAACATATTTTTAAATATTTTAAAAATTCTAATTTGTATTTTTTTATTATTGTTATTCTAAGCTTTTTGACGTCTTAACAGATTCTTCGCTGGAATCTTTTTCTTCTTTAACATCGTCAACAGTTTCAGGATTCTTAACCATTATATCTCTTAAATGAGGAGATCCAGTACCGGCAGGGATTAATCTACCAACCGCAACATTCTCCTTAAGGCCTCTCAAATAATCAGTTTTTCCAGATGTAGAGGCATCGGTTAGAACTCGAGTTGTCTCTTGAAAAGAAGCAGCAGAGATAAAGCTTTCAGTATTAAGCGATGCCTGCGTAATTCCCATAAGCAATGGATCAAACGTTGCTGGTTTAGATTTTCGAGATTTAGCAGGTTTCTTTTTATCTTCTCTAAGAGATTTATTTGTTTCTAGATATTCTTTTTTATCAACTAGCATTTCTTCTTCATATTCAGAATCGCCGGATTCAGTTATAACAACCATGGATGTTAATTTTTCATTCGTTTCGAAGAATTCTGCCCTGTTAATTCTATCTTTTGGCAAATAGTTTGAATCACCTGTATCATCGATACTTACTTTCTGCATCATTTGCCTAACAATTACCTCAATGTGCTTGTCATCAATTTTTACACCCTGTAATCTATATACCTCTTGAATCTCATTGACTAGATACTCTCTAACTTTATTTGGCCCTAAGATTCTTAATATATCACCTGGTGATATGCTTCCTTCGCATAGAGATGTGCCGGCTATAATTTTATCTCCTTCATGGACTACAACGTGCTTTCCATAAGGAATAGAGTAAGTTTTAACTCCTTCATCTACACCGGTTATGCTAATTTTTCTTATACCTCTTTTGGTTTCCCCAAAACTGACAATGCCATCAATTTCCGTAACTACAGCAGGATCAGATGGCTTTCGAGATTCAAATAATTCAGTAACTCGAGGTAATCCACCAGTAATATCGCGAGTTTTTCCAATAGCTCTTGGTATTTTTACCAATGTTTGACCTCTATGTACTTCTTCTCCCTGCCTTACGGTTAAATTTGCGGTGACTGGTAGAATTGTTCCACCTGCAAGAATAGATCCTTTAGAATCAATAATTTCTATATGCGGACTTAGGTTTCGATCCTTGGATTCAACAATAACCATTTGTTTTTTTCCACCTTCAACAGCTTCTACTTGATAGGTTTCATTTTCAATAAAATCCTTGAGTTCTACCGTGCCAGTTTGCCTAGCTAATATCACATCAGTATAGGGGTCCCATTGAAATAGGATAGTTCCCGCCTTCACCTTCTCTCCATCATCAACGTTTAGATTTGCACCATATGGAACATTGTAATCGCTAGTTCTCTTTCCATCTGAAGTTGTTATGGTGAGTTTCGCATGTCTAACCATACACCTTACTACGCTTATCCCGGATGAATCCTTCGCCTTTGCAACTTCCAAATTTTCAGAATATTTGACAGTTCCAGCGCGTTTTGTTTGCATTTCAGATTGCTCAATAATTCTAGTAGCTGTACCTCCAATGTGAAAAGTACGAAGAGTAAGCTGGGTTCCTGGTTCTCCAATACTTTGCGCAGCTTGAATGCCAACAGAAGTTCCAAGGTCTACTAATTTATGATTTGAAGGATTCCATCCATAGCATTTTGCACAAACACCTCTTAGTGATTCACAAGTTAGAACAGATCTTATTCTTAATGTTTCAACATTGCTATCAGCAACCAGCTTGGCTTCATCGTCTCTAACCATAGTACCAGATTTAACTAAGACTTTTCCATCTTCAATGAAATCTTCAAGAAGTGTCCTCCCTAATATTCTTTCAGATAATGGTTCAATTATATCTTCGCCTTCCTTTAAATCATCTGCCAGTATTCCATTGATTGTCCCACAATCTATTTCGGAAATAACAACATCCTGAGCAACATCAACGAGTCTACGAGTAAGATATCCCGCATCGGCAGTTTTAAGCGCTGTATCAGCTAAACCTTTTCTCGCGCCGTGAGTTGATATAAAATATTCTTGAACAGATAAGCCTTCTTTAAAATTTGAGGTAATAGGAGATTCGATAATTTCACCCTTACCACCAGTCATTGATTTTTGCGGTTTGGCCATCAATCCGCGCATACCAGCTAGCTGTTTAATCTGGTCCTGAGATCCTCTCGCACCAGAATCTGCCATCATATAAACAGGATTAAATCCTTGATCGCTTGATTTCATACCATCCATCATTGTTGACGCTACAGTATTTGTAGCATGCGTCCAAACATCAATAACTTTATTATACCTTTCTCCATCAGTAAGAATATGTCTTTGATATTTTTCTTTAATTCCATCAACCTCTTTTTGAGCTTCATTTATAATCTCATTCTTAGATTCAGGAATTTGAATATCACTAATCGCAATTGAAAGACCTGCTTTTGTAGCCGCTTCAAAACCAAGGGTTTTTAAACTATCAAGAAAGGTAACGGTTTTTTTATTTCCAGCTAATAAATATATTTCATTCACAAGACTACTTAAGCGTTTTTTATCAATTGTGTCATCAATATAGCCCATTTCAGAAGGAATAATTGAATTGATAATTACTCTTCCAACGCAAGTATTCTTATGCCATTCGCCATTATGACGAACATTAATAATGGCATTTACATCAACAGCTCTACCTTCATAAGCAAGCAGCACTTCATTAAAAGAGCCAAAGGTTTTGCCTTCACCTTTACAGCCTTTTTTGGTTCGAGTCAAATAGTATGTACCTAAAACCATATCTTGCGATGGTAAAGCTAACGGCTTACCATTTGCTGGATGCAAAATATTGTGACTAGAGAGCATTAAAATGCGTGCCTCCATTTGTGCAGATACAGATAATGGAACGTGCACTGCCATCTGGTCACCATCAAAGTCAGCATTAAAAGCTGAACATACTAATGGGTGAATTCTTATAGCTTTTCCATCAACAAGAACAGGCTGAAAAGCTTGAATCCCTAATCTATGAAGGGTTGGAGCGCGATTTAATAAAACTGGGTGATCTCTAACAACATACTCTAAAACTTTGTATACTATTGGATCTTTATCTTCTATCATTAGTTTAGCGCTTCTTGGAGTCTGTGCATATCCTCTAGACATAAGTTCGCTTATCATATGCGGCTTAAAAAGCTCTAATCCCATATTTTTGGGGAGTCCGCATTCGTGAAGGCTTAGCTCAGGACCAACGACAATAACAGATCTTCCTGAATAATCAACTCTTTTACCAAGAAGATTTTGGCGAAATCTTCCAGTTTTACCTCTAATCATATCAGAGATTGATTTTAAAGGTCTTCGCGTACCGCTTCTTATTGCAGTTTTACGTCTGCTATTATCAAAAAGCGCATCAACTGATTCTTGTAACATTCTTTTTTCATTTCGAAGAATAACATCAGGAGCTTTTATTTCCATTAATTGCTTGAGGCGATTATTCCTTATAATAATTCTTCTATATAAATCATTTAAATCGCTTGCTGCAAAACGACCTCCATCAAGAGGAACAAGCGGTCTAAGCTCAGGTGGAATAACAGGAAGGATAGATATAACCATCCATTCAGGTTTATTTATCTTTTTTACAGTTGAAATGTCAACAAGAAAAGATTTTACCACTTTCAATCTCTTTAATGCTTCTTCTCTTTTCTGTTTAGACTTTGAATTTTTTAATACATCTTCCATTTCTCTTCTTAATTCAACCAAATTCATCCTTGAAAGCATTTCTCTAAGCGCCTCACCACCCATTGTTGCATAGAAATAATCTTCATTTTCACGATCTTCATCTGAAACAGCATCAAAACCATATGCTCTTTCATATTCCATATATTCATCTTCATCAATAATGGTAAACTGAGTTGCATCACTTTTACCTGGCTCAATAACAAGAAACTGTTCATAGTAAACAATTCTTTCTAAATCCTTTGTTGAAATACCTGCAAGATAACTTAGTTTTGATGGGATTGATCTAAGATACCATATATGCACAACAGGAACCGCTAAGGTAATGTGCCCCATCCTATCTCTACGAACTTTTTTCCTTGTTACTTCAACTCCGCATCTATCGCAAATTATTCCCCTGTATCTGATCCCTTTATATTTCCCGCAATGACATTCGTAGTCTTTTACAGGGCCAAAGATCTTTTCACAGAACAATCCATCTTTTTCTGGTTTATACGACCTATAGTTAATCGTTTCAGGCTTGATGATTTCACCATAAGACTTCTGCAGAACGCTCTCTGGGGAAGCAAGGCCGATGGTTATTGATGAAAAGCCTTTACTTGTATCTAATTTATTTGTTTGAATGAAAGTCAAAGTAATTCTCCATTAATCTAATTCTAAATCTAAACCAAGACCCTGAAGCTCCTTAATGAGAACATTAAAAGATTCTGGGACACCAAATGCTGGTAAATCTTCACCTTTTACAATAGCATTGTAAACTTTAGATCTACCTTCTACGTCATCTGATTTAACTGTAAGTATTTCTTGGAGTGTATGAGCGGCACCATAAGCTTCAAGTGCCCAGCATTCCATTTCTCCAAATCTTTGCCCACCAAACTGTGCTTTCCCTCCTAATGGCTGTTGAGTGACCAATGAATAAGGACCAGTAGACCTGGCATGCATTTTATCTTCAACCATGTGACTTAATTTCATCATATAAATATTTCCAACAGTCACTGGATTGTCAAGCATTTCACCAGTTCTTCCATCTATTAATTGCGCTTTTCCAGTTAAGGGGAGTTTGGCTTTTTTTAATTCATTTTCAACCTCAGAGGGCGTAGCTCCATTAAACACTGGCGTAGCATATGAAATACCAAGAACATCACCAGCCCAACCAAGCATTGTTTCATATAGTTGACCAAGATTCATTCTAGATGGAACTCCCAAAGGATTTAATACTACATCTACAGGGGTACCATCTTCTAAAAATGGCATGTCCTCACTTGGAACTACAGTAGCAACAATACCTTTGTTTCCATGTCTACCTGCCATTTTATCGCCAACCTGAAGTTTTCTTTTGTTTGCGATGTCAACCTTCGCAAGTTTTAATATTCCCGGTTGCAATTCATCACCAATCCTAAGCTTAAAAACTTCTCTTTCAAGAGTTTCTTCAATAATCCTCCATTCTTTCCAGAAGGACCTCCATACCGCTTTAAGTTTTTTCCAAGCTTGCGGTTTTTCTACCCAAGCTTCATCTTGATTAAAGCGCTCTAGATTGTAATTTTTTAACCTTTTAGCGGTTAGCTTGGTGCCTTTTTTAATTAAAGTTCTACCCGAAGAAATGTCTCTTATGCCATTTGAAACTTCATTTTTTAATAGATCTAGGAGCTTTACATCCCTGGATTCTTTCAATTCTTTCTTTTTATTCGCAGATTCTTTTTGAAGCTCTATTATATTCTTCTTTTCTTCGGCTCTAGCGCTTTTACTTCTTTTTTCAAATAATTTTGATCCTATTACAACTCCATTCAAACCGGGATCGGCCCTTTTAGAGGCATCTTTTACTTCGCCAGCCTTCTCACCAAAAATAGCTCTTAAAAGTTTTTCCTCTGGAGATGGATCAGTTTCACCTTTTGGGGTGACTTTACCAATAATAATGTCACCATCCTTTACTTTCGCACCAACTCTTATAATGCCATTTTCATTTAATTCTTTAGTTGCATCTTCTCCTACATTAGGTATTTCAGGTGTTAGTTCTTCTTGGCCTCTTTTAGTATCTCTTACTTCAAGCTCAACCTCATTTACGTGAACACTAGAAAATAAATCCTCCTTGACTAGTCTTTCGCTAACCACGATTGCATCTTCAAAATTATAACCACGCCAAGGCATAAATGCTACAGTCACATTTTTTCCTAAAGCAAGCTCACCATTTTTTGTTGATGTACCATCAGCTATAGGATCACCGACTTTTACTTTATCTCCCTCAGAAACTATTGGACGTTGATTCTGTGAAGTATTTTGATTTGTCCTTTTATATTTTCGAAGCTTAATGCTTACAAGGTTTTCACCTTCAATTAATGTCAGATCTTCAGGAACATCATAGGTTTTAATAACAATTTTTTCAGAGTCTACATAATGAACTCTGCCAGCTACTGGTGAAACGACTGCAGATCTTGAATCTACTGCAACTTTTCGCTCTATACCTGTACCTACAATTGGAGCATCCGGGTTCATTAAAGGAACGCTTTGTCTTTGCATATTCGAACCCATTAGTGCTCTGTTTGCGTCGTCATGCTCAAGAAATGGAATCAATGATGCTGCAACAGATAAAATCTGGTTTGGGGCAACATCCATAAATTCAATTTTATCAGGAGTAACAATTGGAAAATCGCCTTTTATTCTTGCTCTAATATTTTTATTTGTCAATTTTTCATCTTTTAATGGCTCATCAGATTGAGCAATCATTACCCTATCTTCATCATCAGCTGATAAGTATTGAACCTTATGAGTTGCATAGGTATCACCATCTTTATTAATAAGTTTTCTATAGGGAGCCTCGATAAATCCGTGCGTATTTACTTTAGCAAGAAGAGCGAGGGATGAAATTAATCCGATATTAGGTCCCTCGGGCGTTTCTATTGGGCAAAGTCGTCCATAATGAGTATAATGAACATCTCTTACCTCAAAACCTGCTCGCTCACGCGTTAATCCACCAGGTCCAAGTGCTGAAATTCTTCTTTTATGAGTAATTTCTGCTAGAGGGTTGGTTTGATCGCCAAATTGAGATAATTGACTCGTGCCAAAAAATGTATTGATAACTGTTGTAACTACTCTAGAGTTAATTAAATCTTGGGGCGTAATTGATTCTTGCTCTCTAAGGTTCATTCTTTCATAAATAGTTCTTAGCATTCTACTTAATGCAACAGAAAACTGATTGGTTAATTGTTCACCAATTGATTTTACTCGCCTATTTCCTAGATGATCAATATCATCTGATCCTCTTTCCCCTTTTCTCATATCAACAAGAAAATTAATCACCTGAATAATATCATCCATTGTAAGCACTGTGCTTTCAACCGGAACTTTAAGAGCAAATTGCTGATTCAATCTATATCTGCCAACTTCACCTAGATCATACTTTTTTGGATTAAAGAAAATTCTTTCAATAAACCTTTGAGCTGTTTCAAGATTTGGTGGCTCACCAGAACGTAATAGCTGATAAACAATACTTAATGCTTCTTCAGTATTCTTGCTTGGATCTTTAATCATTGTATTTAGAAGCATCATTGAATGGAAATCTTTATTTTGATTGACAACTTCAAGTGTTTTTACCTTAGCTTCTTTAAGCTCGGCTAGATTCTCATTAGAAAGCTCAACGCCACCTTCTAGAAAAATTTCTCCAGTTTTTTGATCAATAACATCATCAACGACAGTCGATCCAATATATGAATCTATTTCAGCGCTATTTAACTTTATTTTTTCAATACAATTAAATGCTTTAAAAATATCAGCATTAGTTGAATAGCCAAGTGCCCGTAATAACATTGTGACAGGAAACTTTCTTCTTCTGTCTATAATACAAAAAAGGCAATCATTAATATCTGTGGTAAAATCTACCCAAGATCCTCTGAATGGAATAATTCTAGCCTGAAATAACTTTGTTCCATTAGGATGAATAGACTGATCAAAGAAAACGCCAGGTGACCGCTGCAACTGTGAAACAATTACTCTCTCTGCTCCATTAATAACAAAAGTACCTTTATTTGTCATGTAAGGAATATTGCCAAAATAAACTTCTTGCTCTATAGATTGATCATACTTACTTCTATCATCTTCATTAGTTATATGGAGAACCAATCTTACCTTCAGGGGAACAGAAAAAGTTAGCCCTCTATCCATACATTCTTCAGCAGTGTATTTAGCTAATCCTAAGAAATAACTTTTATACTCTAGAACATAATTTTTATGTGAATCCTCAAGTGGAAAAACTGATTTAAAAACCTCTTCTAGTCCTATATTCAGTCTTTCATCTTCAGGCTCATGTTCTTGAATAAATGATTGAAATGCATCAATTTGAACAGCTAAAAGATCAGGAAATTCTATTTCAGATTTAGTTTTTTCAAATGATGTGCGGTCTGCGTACGTATTGGAAGTGGTAGCCAATTAAGCCTCCATTTATAAAATTTTAAAATTTATTTGTATGAAAAAAATAAGAATTAAAGTCTATTACTTTAACTCTACTGATGCGCCAGCTTCTTCAAGCTGCTTTTTCATTTCTTCTGCTTCAGATTTAGCTACACCCTCTTTTAACACTTTTGGGGCACCATCAACTAACTCTTTAGCCTCTTTTAATCCAAGGCTAGTTATTGTTCTAACGGCTTTAATAACATTTATTTTTGATGAACCAGCTGATGTAAGTGTAACATCAAATTCATCTTTTTCTTCTGCCTGCGCTTCTCCTCCACCAGCTGCGGGTGCACCCGCCATTACTGGTGCAGCAGCAGTAACGCCAAATTTTTCTTCAATTTCAGTGATCAGTTCAGAAATTTCGATCATATTTGCGTTTTCTAGATATGTAAGAACATCAGCTCTTTTTGTTTCGGCCATCTTTTTGCTCCTTAATTGCTTTTATTATCTTTTAAATTATTTAAAACATTGCCAACATTGGACATTGGTGATTTTAAAGCCCATACTACCTTAGTCAATGGAGATTTAAGAAGAGCGATCATTTTAGCAAGCGATTCTTCTTTGGTTGGGACATTTGCAAATCTCTTAAATTCGCTTCCATCAAGAACTTCTCCTTCAAAAACTATTCCTTTTACTTCTGGCAAATCATTTTCTTTAGTAAAATTTTTAATCACCTTGGCGGGGCTTGTTGGGTCATCGTAAGATAGTGCTATCGCTGTAGATTTGCTTAAATACTGATCCAAGCCTTTTAAATCATTTTTTTCCGCTGCAAGCTTCAAAAGTGTATTTTTTGTAACCTTATATTCAACTTCGCTAGAATGGAAATCTTTTCTTAGTTTTGTAATATCCTCAACATTTAATCCTAAATATTCAGTGATATAAATCGCCTTTGCTCGACCTAACTTATCTGTTAGTTCTTCTAGCTGATTAATATTTTTTGTACTTGGCATAATTCTATATACTTCCGTGGTCAATTTTTATTCCAGGGCCCATAGAAGAAGAAATAGTCATTTTTTTAAAATAAGTACCCTTCACAGACGCTGGTTTGGCTTTCATGATTGTTTCGTAAACTGTTTTAACATTCTCTTCAAGTGCAGTTTCATCAAATGAGCTTTTTCCACATTGAACATGAACGATGCCGTTTTTCTCTACTCTTAATTCAATTTTTCCCGCTTTAATCTCTTTTACAGAATTCAATATATCAGTTGTGACTGTTCCGCTTTTTGGATTCGGCATTAAGCCTTTAGGTCCCAATACTTTTCCAAGCTTGCCAAGTTCAGGCATCATATCTGGAGTCGCAACAATTTTATCTACATCATCCCATCCTGATTTGAGCTTATCTAAAAATTCTTTTCCAACATAATCCGCGCCGGCATCTTTAGCTTCTTTTTCCTTAGGGCCCTGGGTAACAACTAAAACTTTTACTTCTTTTCCGGTACCATGCGGAAGCGAGGTAGTTAATCTTATATTTTGATCGGCATGTCTAGGATCTACACCTAAATTAATAGCCAAATCTATAGATTCGTCAAATTTAGTAAATTTAAAAGATTTTACCATTTTTACTGCATCTGTTACAGAGTATTTTTTCTCTGCTTGAAGTTCAGGGTTAATTTTTTTTCTATTCTTTGTTAATTTCATTTAATTGTCAACCTCAAGACCCATACTCCTTGCTGTACCTCTAATCATTTCCATAGCCATCTCAACTGAATTAGCATTTAAATCTTTCATTTTCATTTCAGCAATTTCTTTGAGATCTGCACTTGTAACCTTGCCAACTTTTTCTCTATTAGGTTCACCAGATCCTTTAGGAATTCCAGCTTTTTTCTTCAATAAAACAGCGGCTGGAGGAGTTTTTGTTATAAAGGTAAAACTTCTATCAGCATAAACTGTTATTACTACAGGAATAATCATTCCTGTTTGCTCTTTTGTGGCTTCATTAAATGCTTTGCAAAACTCCATGATATTAACACCATGCTGTCCCAGCGCAGGGCCAACAGGTGGAGCAGGATTAGCCTGTCCAGCAGGAATTTGTAATTTGATATAACTAGATATTTTTTTAGCAGCCATAATTTTTTGTTTATTTTTCTATTTCTACTTGTAAAAAATCAAGTTCAACGGGGGTTGATCTACCAAAGATACTAACCGAAACTTTAACTTTTTGTTTTTCTTCATTAACCTCATTAACATGACCATTAAAATCTGCAAATGGGCCATCAATAACCTTAACGGAATCACCAACTTTATATGGAGCTACAACAATTTCCTTACCTTCTCGTCCATGCACTTCTCCAAGAATTCTTGTAATTTCTTCTTCTTTTAGTGCTTGAGGTGCACCATTAGGCCCTACAAAGCTTATCACGCCATCCATATTTTCAATAATATGGCGAGCCTCTTTTGATTCAGACATTTGTACCAATATATATCCAGGGAAAAAAACTTTATTTTTTATTTTTTTCTTGCCATCTTTCATTTCAACGATATTTTCTGATGGAATTAAAATATCACTAACTTCATTAACGAGATTTTGATAGTCAAGCTCAAATAGGAGATTATCTTTAACTTTACTTTCTTTTCCAGATATTACTCTTAAAGGGTACCAATTCATAAAATCACCTGCATAACACTAGATAAGATCCTATCTATAAAAAAGAGAAACACGCTGACAATTATTGAAAAAGAAACAACGACCCATGTTGAACCTTTCAATTCATCCCACTTAGGCCATGAAACTTTTTTCATCTCAACTGAAACTTCTGAAAAAAACTTTTTAATTCTATTCATGCAAAAAGCTAATCAACGCACCAATCGCAGGAGTGACAGGACTTGAACCTGCAACCCCCGGTTTTGGAGACCGGTGCTCTACCAATTGAGCTACACTCCTATATTTATTTTGTCTCTTTAAAGATGACATGCTTGCGAACAACTGGATCGTACTTGCGATATTCAACGCGCTCAGGGTGTGTTCGCTTGCTTTTAGTAAGCGTATAACGATAGCCAGTACCAGCGGTACTTTCTAACTGAATAATGTCTCGTTTACTATTGCCAGCCATATAAGAGGTATCTAATTATTCAACAATCTCTGTAACTACACCAGCACCAACAGTATGCCCACCTTCGCGTATTGCAAAACGTAATTCCTTATCCATAGCGATTGGTGTAATTAATTCAACTTCTAATTCTACATTATCTCCAGGCATAACCATCTCCGTTCCGCTTGGTAGGGTTGCTACACCGGTTACATCTGTCGTCCTAAAATAAAACTGTGGTCTATATCCATTAAAGAAGGGTGTATGCCTACCACCTTCATCTTTTTTCAAAACATAGACACTGGCTTTAAATTTAGTGTGAGGAGTAATTGAGCCTGGGGCTGCAAGAACCATTCCTCTTGTTAAGTCTTCCTTGTCGATTCCACGAAGCAATAGACCAGCGTTATCACCAGCGCGACCTTCATCCAGAAGTTTTCTAAACATCTCTACACCAGTAACAGTGGTTTTTTTATCAGTACCCATACCAATCATTTCTATTTCATCACCAACTTTAACAATACCGCTTTCAACTCTACCTGTTCCAACGGTACCTCTTCCCGTAATAGAGAAAACATCTTCAACCGGCATAAGGAAAGGCTTGTCAATATCTCTTTTTGGTTCAGGAATAAAACTATCACAGGCTTCCATAAGCTCAGTAATACAAGCCGTAGCAGCAGCATCAGTAACATTATCCAGAGCTTTAAGGGCAGAACCTTTAATAATAGGAATATCATCACCAGGGAATTCATATTCATTCAATAGATCACGAAGCTCCATTTCCACAAGCTCAACAAGTTCTTCATCGTCTACTTGATCTGTTTTATTCATAAATACAACAATTGATGGAACGTTAACCTGCCTTGCAAGCAAAACATGTTCACGTGTTTGAGGCATGGGTCCATCAGCGGCAGAAACTACCAAAATTGCTCCATCCATTTGCGCTGCACCTGTTATCATATTTTTAATATAGTCAGCATGACCTGGGCAATCCACGTGAGCATAGTGACGATTAGCTGTTTCATATTCAACATGGGCAGTTTGAATAGTAATTCCGCGTTCGCGCTCCTCAGGGGCATTATCAATGCTGTCAAAGGATCGATTTTCAGCAAGTCCTTTGTTTGCCTGCGTCATTGTTATAGCAGCGGTTAAAGTGGTCTTACCATGGTCAACGTGACCAATTGTGCCAATGTTTAAGTGAGGTTTACTTCGTTCAAATTTCTCTTTTGACATCTCTTATTAATCCTCCTGTGATTAATATTAATTAATTTATTTTGAAAGAGAGCCTACGGCCGGAATTGAACCGGCGGCCTCTTCCTTACCAAGGAAGTGCTCTACCACTGAGCTACGTAGGCACTTCGAGCG
>CAYLUE010000015.1:0-31114 GCA_964386795.1 uncultured bacterium | reverse complement strand
AACTCCAGCAGAAGAAGAAACTCCAGCAGAAGAAGAAACTCCAGCAGAAGAAGAAGCTCCAGCAGAAGAAGAAAAACCAGCAGAAGAAGAAAAACCAGCAGAAGAAGAAACTCCAGCAGAAGAAGAAGCTCCAGCAGAAGAAGAAACTCCAGCAGAAGAAGAAACTCCAGCAGAAGAAGAAACTCCAGCAGAAGAAGAAAAACCTACTGAGGAAGAAGAATCTAAATAATTTTTTTCTGGAGAGGTGGCCGAGTGGTTTAAGGCGCTCGCCTGGAACGCGAGTTGGGTTCACGCCCTCGCAGGTTCGAATCCTGTCCTCTCCGCTAGATTACAAAAATAATCTTTTGTAATTTTAATATATGAATTCAAAGTTTTTAAAGTTTGTATTTTTAATAGCACTTATTCTATTTAATCCTTCTTGTCAAAAAGAAAACCCCCAAGATCATTCAAAATTATTTTTAAAAAGTGTAACTGTATTTGGTTTAGATATTTTAGCAACTAATTCAACTGCTGATGAAAAGATAATTCATGCTGCAAAAATTATGGCTCAGTATTTAGATAATGATGAGGATGGGGTTGTTGATAATAAATTAGTTCATGATATGCTAGTTTCCCGAAAAGCAACTTTGCTTATGTTTAATAATGAGAATGAAGCTGAGAGCGCTTGGAGATCTGGTAAATATGATTTTCCTGAGAATGCTCAAGCTCTATTTGATGATGAAACTATTCCTTTATTTGACAATAATTCTACTAATAGACGATTTGATGCAACCTTGGAAGAAGTGCTTCATTTAATTACACATGAGGGTTTTTCTCAGGTATATGATGAGCTTAGGGAGGTGAAGGGTTCGCTTATTGCAAATGCAATGGATATTGCAAGAGGAGGATATTTTCTAAATCCTCCATCAAGATATCCTTCAAATGCATGGTATAGCTATGATGATATTACCTGTTCTTATGATTGTATGATTGTTGAATATTTCTATTGGGCACTAACTAGCATACTAGGTGCGCAAGATTATCCCGGTAGGCTTGATGAAATAGGACATGAATGGAAATTGAATACTTTAGATAAGATTAAATCTGGTGATATTCTTATTTATTCTTTAATGACTAATAGTAAGTTTAATTTACCAAAAATTCTTCCAGATAGTAATTATAATGGCATTAATTTTGAACTCAAACTGAAGAAGTAATGTGAAAAACTATTCTTATATAAATGTATTTGAAAAATATTTTACTCTAATAATATCATTTTTTCTTGTACTGCTACCTTCAATTGAGGTTATTGCTAGAATTTTTGGAGGTACTGCTATTACAGCTTCCTCGGTTTTAGTACAGCATTTAACATTATGGATAGGCTTTGCTGGTGCAGTAATTGCTGCGCGAACCAATAGACTGCTTTCTCTGACATCCTCGCCACTTTTTAGCTTAGAAGAGGATATTGATTGGAAAAATTATTTATCTAAAACTGTATCTATTTTTGTTGTTTTATGCCTTGCGTATGGAGCTTGGGATTTGATAATAATTGAGAAAGCATATCCATTCAATATACATCCATTATTTCCAAGGTGGGTGGCAATGCTTATTATGCCTTTAGGTTTTTTTCTCATTGCTATTCATATGATTCAAAATTCCTACGAAAAATGGATTCACCGTTTTTATATATTAATAACTTTATTTTTACTTTATTTTTTGTTTTCTTTTGATCTTTTTAGGGAGAATTCATCATCTATCGCCTTTATTGTAATTATTTTATTCTTTTCACTTTATAGAGGCGCTCCTATATTTATTGGGCTTGGAGGATTGGCTGTATTTTTCTTCTGGAGAGACTGGACTCCTTTATCAGCTATTTCCGCAGAAGCTTATCGGATAGTAGTTTCACCTACCCTACCTACAATACCGTTATTTACCTTAGCGGGGTATATTCTTGCTGAAAGCAATGCATCTGAGCGTCTTGTTAAATTATTTCGCTCACTTTTTGGATGGATACCAGGTGGCACTCCAGTTGTTTTAGTTCTCTTATGTGGTTTTTTTACAGCTTTAACTGGTGGTTCTGGGGTAACTATTTTAGCCTTAGGTGGATTATTTTTACCTTTATTAATTAAAGAAGGGTATTCAAAAACTTTCTCACTTGGACTAGTGACTGTTGCAGGTTCATTAGGCTTATTATTCCCTCCAAGTCTTCCATTGATACTCTACGCACTAACAGCTGGTATTTCTGTTAAAAGTGTTTTTTTAGCAGGTTTATTACCTGGACTATTAAGAGTTATAATTGTAAGCGGGTGGGCCGTTTATCAAGGTCGTTCCCATTCTATAATCCGACATCAGTTTAAATGGGAAAATATTAAATCTGCATTTAGTGGTGCAAAATGGGAAATAGTAATACCAATCTTTATTTTATTTGGTATTTTTGGTGGATATACAACCCTTGTTGAAACCGCAGCTATAACGGTTATATATGTTGTGATTGTAGAGGTTTTTATTTATCGAGATTTATCATGGAAAGAGTTAATTAATATTAGCTCAGAATGCGGTACGCTAATTGGTGGTGTTTTAATTATTTTAGGAGTTGCAATGGGGCTGACAAGCTATTTGGTTGATGCTCAAGTTCCTTTGCATTTATTAGACTGGGTTAAGGAAAATATTTCTTCAAAATTTGTATTCTTGATCATGTTAAATGTTTTTTTACTTGCTATTGGATGTATGATGGATATTTTTTCAGCAATAATTATTGCAGTTCCCTTAATTGCTCCTATTGGTGCTTATTTTGGAGTTGATCCAATTCATTTAGCAATTATCTTTATTGCTAATTTAGAATTAGGTTTTTTAACACCTCCTGTTGGTATGAATTTATTTCTTTCTGCTTATCGATTTAATGAGGATATGCCAACAATTTATCGGTCAACGATACCATTCTTCATCGCTATGCTTGTTAGTGTGATAGCGATCACATATATACCAATTTTATCTACTTGGGTATCAAATTAACAAATAATTCTATTTTCTTGCTTGAATAGAGAATAAAAGTTTAATTTCTAAAAAATTTACAGGAGTGCCATTTACATAACGCTAACGGTTGATTCGTTTCTCAGATAAACATAAACAAAATAATCCCATTGTGGGAGAGGACTTTTTATGAAACGTATATTTTCAATTGTGGCGGCTCTTCTGTTCTTCAGTAGTCCGTCAATTAATGCTCAAAGTGATGCAGGTGCAATTTTTCTCCTGATATCCCCTGGTGCTCGTGCCGGAGGTATGGGAGAAGCCCAAGTTGCAGTAGCGAATGATGCCTATGCTAGTTATTGGAATCCTGCTGGATTGGCATTTCAAGAAGGATCTGAATTAGCAGTAATGCATGTAAACTGGCTACCTAGTTTAGCTGATGATATGTATTATGAGTTTTTAGGTTTTCGTAAGCAATTTCCTACGTTGGGAACTTTGGGCGGGCATTTAATTTATCTTAATTTAGGTGAACAAGTTCGGATGGATGAATATGCGCAATACCAGGGCACATTTACCTCCTATATGATGGCTGCTGCAATGTCTTACAGTACACAATTATCACCATCATCATCTTTTGGTATGAGCGCAAAACTTTCATATCAGCACTTGGTCGAGTTAGGAACTGGTTCGGAAAAGGGCAAAGGCACATCAACCGATTTTGGTTTTGATTTAGGTTATATGAAAAAAGGATGGATGACCCCACAACTTGATATGGGAGTAACGATGACTAATGTTGGGCCAAAAGTATCTTTTATTGATCCAGACCAAGCTGATCCTCAGCCAACTAATTTAACTTTTGGTTTAGCCTATAAAGCATTTGAAAATGAGCAAAATAGCTTTACTCTAGTTTATGATGTTGATAAGCTATTGGTATCATCATATCCTGATATGGATTGGGATGGTGATGGCGCAGTTGGTGGATACGATAAAAATGGTAAAGCTAGCTTAAAAAATAATGATTATAATAAAAATGGCAAAATAGAGATTGCGCATAAAGATCCACTTTATAAGGCCATCTTTACTTCTTGGGTTGATGATTGGTTGCTTGGGGGTGATATAGATAGGGCGCCACCCGGAGAAGACTCTGATCGAATTATAGGTGGCTGGGAATGGGCCGGTGATGCAAACGGTAACGGTTCAAGAGATGCCGATGAAATGATTAATACAGCAAGTAAGTACGGAGCTGTTTTTGGTGATAGTAATTGGGGTAATTATAATGAATGGGGACAGAAGGAAGTTGGATCTGCAAAAGATAGATCTATACAAGATGAATTGGATAAGCTCGTTCATAATTTAGGTATGGAGTTTTGGTATTCATCCTATTTTGCTCTTCGAACAGGGTATTATTTTGACAAAACTGGAAAAATTTCAAACCCTACGTTTGGCGTAGGTTTTCGTTTCTCAAATTATGGTTTTGATTTCGGATATACATCAGGAGCTGTTGGTCACCCATTGACTAATACTATGCGCTTTTCGATGAATATGCAATTTTAATTCTTAGAGATTTTGATGAAAATTTTCAGTTGCATGCTCGCAGCTGTTGCTACATTATTTTTATTGAGCTCAGCTAGCGCTCAAATAACCGGCGATCTTAAAATTGCTTTTATTCGTGTTTCTTTTGAGAAATTGGATTATCCAGGATTTACTGGTAATGGAGACTTTTTATTAACTTCATCAGATATTTGTGGTAAATATCTGATTGACCCACCACCACATGATAAAAATTATTTTTCATCTCATATATTAGCTGTAAATAATTATTTCAACAAAGTATCGCATGGTAATTTTGGAATTGATATAGATGGATCAAAAATTTACCCCAGTGAAAATACATCAAGCTACAAGCTTGATAGATCTATGAATTATTACAATGAACTCGGTAAAGAAAATGAACATGAGTACCGGATTACAACTCTCCTTAAAGATGTTATTGAAAAAGCATATAGTATAGATCAGATTGATTTCAATAATTTTGATCTAATCGCAGTTATTCACCCTGGACTAGGACAAGATTTTAATTTACCATTTTTAGATCCAACTCCTGAAGATATCCCCTCTACATTTATCGATAAGGAAATGGTCTTAACTCACCTAAAGGGACCTATTATCACAGGAACATCATCTATATATAAAGGAATAATCCTTCCCGAATCTCAAAATCATCCACTTATGGATTCAGCTATATTTGATATTCTAACTGAGCCCTGTGATTTGCAATACAGCATCACTGGCACTTGGGCGCTTATGATAGGCTTTGCAGTTGGTCTACCACCTTTATGGCAAATAGAAACTGGTCAATCTGGAATTGGTATTTTTGGTTTAATGGACCAAGGTTCAAATAACGGAAGAGGAATTGTGCCATCAATTCCAAATCCCTGGACTAGAATATATGCGGGTTGGGAAATACCGAAAGTTTATAAAAAACCTCAAGAAGTATCCTTAGTGAATGGAAAACAAAATAGTATTGCAAAAATTCCATTAAGCGAAAGTGAGTATTTTTTAATTGAAAATAGAAATAATTGGTTTAGATATGGGGTAGGAATTGACTCAGCCCGTTTACAAGTATGGGAAAGCACCAATAGCTACCCTAACTATGTTACAGTGCTGTTTGATTCTACCGGTATAAATAAAGATGAATACGGTGTAGTCACAACCATAAGTAATTATAATTTAGGTTTACCAGCATCTGGATTGTTGATTTGGCACATTGATGAAAATAGAATTTCTAAAAATATTTCTAATTACAACATAAATGCAAATGTTGAAACAAAAGGTATAGATGTTGAAGAAGCAGATGGAGCTCAAGATATTGGATATATATCAAATCTATTAACTGATCCATCTTCTGGTTATTGGGGTGACATGTGGTTTAGGGAGAATAATCAATTTTATAGAGCAAACACCATCAATCAAATAGAATTTTCACCTTATACATATCCGAACACTCAAACAAACAATGGGTATAGTTCCGGAGTTAATATAAATAACATATCTAAGACCGATACATTAATGTCGTTCGATCTCAGCAGTTCATATAGTACAAAATTATTTGATATAACAAATAAATCTATATTATTTCAATGGGATATAGATCAAGATGGAAAATTAGAATTTCTAGGTACAGGTGATAGTTTATGGTGGTCAAATAGCCTGAATGAATTAATTACATTTAAAGAAAATTTGACAAATAAAATTCAAGTATGTATTGCTAAAAATACTAGTCAAAATGCGATTGCTGTAATTGAAGAGATTAATAGTTCATATAATATATTTTGGTATCAATATGATAATGCATTGAACAATTTTATAATAAATTGGAATCATAGCATAGAAGCCACTGATGATTTAGTTTTATTGGGCGCCGATAATAAAAGTATATTTTTATCAAACGATACTACATACTATCAAGTTGATAAGGATGGGTTGGATAAGATTTCTTACCCAAAAGATATTCTAGCTTATACAACATCAAATAGTTCCAATATATACTATAGAGATCAATATTTAATTACAGATTATGGACAATCATCATTAACTAGTGATTTTAATTCGGTTTCATTAGCGGATCTTGATTTGGATAATAGTGTTGATATAGTTGCAATTGACCAGATGGGCAATATTCATGCATTTGATGAATATTTTGTATATAAAAATGGTTTTCCATTAAAAGCTTCCGCTATTGGTTCTGTGTTAATTGCAGATTTATTAGGTAATAAAAATCCTGAAATTGTATTTGAACAAAAGGATGGGAGTATAATTGTAACGAATTATGAAGGAGCAATTATAGAATCGCTATCTTTAAATGCAGATACAAAATTATCATCAATAGGCGTATATAATAACAAAAATACAATAATCTTAAATAATCAATTACTTATGTATAAAGATTGGAACGGTGAACTATATAATCGCTGGGTCTATAAAAATAGCTCTCCTGATTTTTCACGTTATCTTTCAATAGATACCTTAAAAAGCGCTGTAAATAATATTGAATTACTTAATAATGAATTAACCTATGCTTATCCGAACCCATCCTATGGGGAAAAAATCACCTTTAGATTACAAATTTCATCTATTCAGTTAATTAAAATTAGCATTTATGATTTAGCCGGATTTTTACAAGAATCAATATCCGTTCCAGTTCAAAATAATCTATCAGACAGCATGATGTCAACAATTGAAATACCTTGGGATACTAAAGGTGTTGAATCTGGTGTTTATTTAGCAAAAATACATGTTTCAAATGAAAGTAATTCTGCCGAAAAAATGGTTAAAGTAGGTGTTATAAAATGAAAATTATTCATTTTATAGTTTTTTCAACTGTTATCTTTTCTCAATCCCAATACAATCACCCTGAGTTAGATTGGCGCACTTTTGAAACTAAGCATTTTAGGATACATTATTATTCCCAAACAGAAGTTTCTGCTAGAAGAGGTGCATTTATAGCAGAAAAGATTTATAACCCTATAGTTTCACTTTACGATTATAGGCCAATTGATAAGACAGATATTGTTTTTACTGATACTGATGACATATCAAATGGTGCCGCTTATTTTTATGATAACAAAATAATTATCTGGACAAGTCCCTTAGACTTTGAGTTAAGAGGTTCTCATCGTTGGCTTCAAAATGTTATTACACATGAATTTGCTCATATTGTTTCAATACAAAGTGCGCAAAAGTATGGTAAATCGATACCCGGTGGATATTTACAATGGATTGGGTACGAAAAAGAAAAAAGACCAGACGTGCTTTATGGATATCCTAATGTACTGATAAGCTATCCCATACCTGGTACATCTGTACCCCCATGGTTAGCGGAAGGAGTTGCTCAATTTATGTATCCTGAGGCAGATTGGGATAATTGGGACACTACTAGAGATATGATATTAAGAGATAAAGTACTTCATGGAAATGCTTTATCTTGGAATGAAATCAATACATTTGGTAAGCGTGGAATTGGCAATGAGTCCGTATATAATGCAGGTTATGCTTTTACTAAATATATTGCACTTAAATATGGCCATAATACCTTAAAGGAAATATTAATCTCATTAAGTAAACCATTGAATTATTCGGTAAATAAAGCTATTAAAGATGCTACAAAAAAAGATGGAACAATAATTTTCAATGAGTTCAATAAAGTGATCAATGAAAGATATAATACGCTTACAAATAGTATTGAAAACAACAAAAATGAACCAAAAATAATTGAAGATAAAGGAACTGCAAATTTATTTCCTATATGGAATGAGTCAGGAAATATGATTGCGTATCTTTCAAATCAAAATCACGACTTCTTTAGTTCTACAGATTTATTCCTATATGATATAAATACGACTAAAAAAATTAAAATTGTAGATGGTGTAAATTCATTGCCATCATGGAATGACAACAATATCATTTATTCAAAAAAGTCAAAATTTCCAAATAAGTATGGTTCAAAATATTTTGATTTATATGAATACAATATCACTACTAAAAAAGAACAAAGAATAACAAGAGATGCTAGGGCTTTTTCACCAGCTTTTAGTAAAAGCGATAGTGCAATATTTTATCTAGCAACGTCTGATGGTACTCAAAATATTTTTAAGATTGACCTATTATCTAAATCCTCAGAAAAAATATCAGATTTTAATAATCATGAAATATTAAATAATTTAAAATTTGACACCTTTAATAACCGTTTGTTATTTGATGTAACGGATAGCCATTTTAAGAATATTCACTATATCAACTTAAATGACAGTACTAAGGGAAAATTTATTCATAATGAACTTTGGGACACTAGAAATGCAGACTCGTTCAATGATGGAGTGGTTTATAGTGATGACAAGACCGGTATTTTTAACTTATACTATATCGATAATAATAAACAGGGATACATAACAAATCTTAAAGGCGGTGCCTTTATGCCAGATTTTCATAAAAACGGAAAGATCGCTTATTCTCATTATGAAAAAGGTAAATACAATATTGCAATTATAGATTCAATAGAATTACTTAACAGCTCAGTTATTGGTTATGCTAATCAATATTATGAAAAAAATCGAAAATTATTAGATCCAATAGATGGGTCGTTACAAGATAGCTCAAATAAATATATTGATCATTTTCCCCCCATGTTTTTTATGCCTCGCACTACCATGGATTATGGAAAAATTAAATTAGGCACTTACTTTTACTCATCTGAAATTATTGATAAAGTTAATTTGATTGGTGGTGCATCCATAAATATGCTTTATGATCAGGATATATTTTTTATTATGGAATATAGACATTTATATCCAACCTTATTTTTTGAAACCTACTATATGACTCGAAATACTGAGGAAAAAACAAACTATTCAGCTTACAATCTTGACAATAATATAAAGTTTAGACTATTAGAATTTAAAGGTGGTATACGGATGCCTATTTATGGCAGCCAGATTGAATTCTTTGGTAGTTGGTCGCAATATCGGGCTTCAATTAAAGAAAGTGTACGTGAAAAACCAGAATTAAAATCTGGATTTGGTTATGATTACTATAAAGGAAAACAATTTGGAATTAATTGGAATATTCAAAACTATAAACGCCGTGTTGATCAAAATATTAACCCGATAGGTTATAGATTGCATATTTCAGTAATAAATGAACTAAATCAATTCATAGATGGATTGGATTTATCAGACTCAGGAACGCTTACTTCAGTTTATAATGACCATAATCTAATAAGATCTAAGATTGAGACTGATTATTCCTTAGATATTCCCCACACAAACGGTTGGACGGGTTATTTGAGCGGAAAAATTGGATCTATTTCAAATCCAAAAGTTGATACATTTTTTCATTTATTTGGTGGAGGTGCACCAGGAATAAAAGGGTATCCTTATTACAGCCTTCAAGGTACTAATTTATTTATTACAAGCACGGGCATTCGTATTCCGATATTTAAAGAAAAAAATTATACTTTTGGACCAGTATCAATTAATAATATGTCATTTGGAATAGAAAATCAATCTGGAGATGCATGGCATAGGGATAATAATTTTAAACAGAAAAGTTCATATGGAATTCAAATTAGAATATCTGGTTATTCATTCTATAATTACCCTACGGCAATAGGAATTGAATATCATAAGCCTCGAGATATATTTTATAATGATATTGGTAATGGAGAGAGTATTTTATATGGCGACGAAGATAGATTTTATTTTAATGTTTTATTTGGGTTCTAAATGAAAATTATTATAACCAATCTACTAGTAATTACTTATGCTTTTTCACAATATGATATTTATGATTTAGATCATTATAAATTTAATCAAGATACGGTAGATGCAACATACTCATCAGATATGTTGAAATCTTTGATTATTCCTGGCTGGGGTCAATTATCAAAAAAAGATCCAATGTGGAAACCTCTATTATTTTTTGGAATAGAATTATTTGCTATTAATTCTGTTTTGCAATTTCGTGAAAAATCACAAAGTATCAGATTTGAGTTTGAAAATTATGCAGATAATCACTGGAGCTTAAATCGCTGGTATAATAATACAAAAATTATCTTTCCAAATGAATGGAATGAAATTATCATTGGAACACATAAGCTTGGATTGGTAATTGATGGAAATTATTATTACACTGATAATTTAGAGAATTTAGTACGAGAATATTCTTGGTTGGATATTTTAGTTGTTAGAGATAGAGATTTTTATGAAAATATTGGCAAATACGATCAATTTGTTGGTGGATGGGACGATGAATATGATGACCCTTTTGATTCTGAAGGTAATTGGTATACTCAAAAAAAGGGAAATGTTGAATCGATAATTCTAACAAAAAGAAAAAATTATTATCGAAACCTTCGCTATGATAGCAATCGATACTCGCACTATGCTAGATATGCAATTTCTGCAATTATGATAAATCATTTAATAAGTGGAATTGAAACAGTATTAAATTCTAGTCCAAATAATTCAAAAAAAAATAATTATAAATTCAAATTAAATCCTTACAGTCTTTTCAATGAAGGAGGTGTTCAACTGATTTTATCGTGGTAAATTCATGAACTAGATTATGATAGATAATAAAATACAAACTGCAAGAAAAATTCTATTTTTATCATTTACAATTTTTATTTCATGCTCTAGCAATAGCGGTAGAAAGGAAATTGATTATGAAAATGAGTTTCAAAATGGGAAAATCGCGTTAGCAAAAAAGAAATATATCAAAGCACAGGACTATTTCAATACTGTAGTAATTGGAGCTTCTCATACTGAGCTTGGTGATGATGCACTTTTTTATCTTGGTGAATCTTTTTTTTATTCTAAAGATTATTTAATAGCAATATCAGAATATGATCGATTGATCCGTAGGATGCCATTTAGTCCATTTATCGAAAAGGCTAGATATCGTATTTGTGAAGCCTATTTAATTTTATCTCCTAAATATTTTAATGATCAAACATATAGTGAGAAAGCGCTAGAAAAATTGCAGGAATTTATTGATGATTATCCTGGTTCTAGCGAAAGACAACAGGCAGAAGCTGATATTAAAATATTGAGAAATAAACTATCTGAAAAAGCTTACCAAGCTGGCATACTTTATATGAAAATGGAAGAGTATAAGGCAGCATTATTAGCATTTAAGCAGGTTATAGAATTATACTATGACACTGAATATATCGAAATGGCTAACTTAAAAACTATTGCTTGCTATATCGAGAGAAATGAAATTGATTTAGCAAAAAATTATTATCAGACCAATCGTATTTCTATTGAAGATATTAATATGGATGATTTAGTTGATGAATGGTTTGTTCAAGGGCGCGTTTTTGATAGGATTGAATTAGAATGAAAGTTTGTCTATTTGGTGGAACTTTCGACCCGCCTCATCTGGGACATTTGATTATAGCTCAAACTATATTCGAAGCAGAAAAGTTTGACCAAATTGTTTTTGTACCTGCCTATAAACCTCCACATAAGAATGGTCATCAAATCTCCCCAGTTGATTATCGACTAGATATGCTAAAAATTGCTATTAAAGAAAACCCAAACTTTATTTTATCAGATATTGAAATTCAAAGAAAAGGACTTTCTTTTTCAATTGACACTATCATTGAATACAAGAAGCAAAATAATATAAAATCAAATAATCTTTTTTATTTAATTGGTAGCGATTCGCTTAAGCAATTTCATAGCTGGAAGCACCCTGAAAAAATAATAAATGAATCAAGAGTCATTGTTGCAATTAGACCCGGTTTCCGCCCTTCAGATATTCCAAATTGGATTTTATCTAAAATTCAATTTGCAAGTATTCCTCGAATAGAAATATCATCAACTGCTATTAGAAAAAGATGGATCAAAGATAAAACTATTCGATATATGGTAACTGAATCAGTTTGGCAATTCATTAATAAAAATAAACTTTATTTATGACTGAAAGTATTTTTGTATTATTTCTAGGGTCACTTATGCTCTATTTTGGTTCTGAATGGATTGTTAAGGGAGGTGTAGCTATAGCTGAAAAATATGGAATATCCACTTTAGTCATAGGTTTAACAATAGTAGCCTTTGGTACATCCCTTCCTGAGTTATTAGTAAGTTTGAACGCAGCTTTTCAAGGAAGCTCATCAATTGCTGTAGGTAATGTCATAGGATCTAACGTAGCAAATGTTGGACTTGTACTATCGTTAAGTGCATTTATTTTTCCAATATCGCTGAATTATTCATTAATCAAACGAGATTTGTATATTTACATTCTTTCTTGCATTGTTTTTGTAATTTTTTCTTTAGATGGACGGCTAAGTAAGTTTGAAGGAGCATTTTTTGTTAACAGCTTGTTGTTCTATATCATTTATAGTATTAAGAAACCTACTGCGACTGAAAGCGATATTGAGACTTCAAATAATGATAATTTTAGTGAAATGGTATTGTTTGTTATTTTTGGTATAGTAGCGCTATCACTTGGTGCAGACTTATTTGTAGATGGTTCAGTTTTTATTGCTAGATATTTTGGTATATCTGAAGTGGTTATTGGTATGAGCATTGTAGCTTTTGGAACATCTCTTCCTGAGCTTGCAACCTCAGCTATGGCGGCATATAAAAAACAAAGTGCTATATCAATTGGAAATATTATTGGATCTAATATATTTAATATTTTGTGTGTATTAGGAGTTACATCTACTATTCATCCATTAAATTCAAATTGGAATTCTATATCTGCGCAGTCGTTTATTATGATTATTTATGGATTGCTAATATTTCTTGCAGCAAAATTAACTCAGCCAATTAATAGAATCTTTTCGGGTGCTATGCTAGCTGGGTATTTTCTATTCATTTATCTTCTATTTTAAATTTGTTCATTAACAGTAGATTGTACTATGATAAATATAGATAATGTTTCATATAGTTACTCAAAGGGAGGCGGTGTTTCCAATATCAATTTAAATATTGATGATGGTGAATTTATTTTTATGATAGGTCCTACAGGATCCGGAAAAACAACAATTTTACGTTTAATATATATGGATCTATTTCCAAAAGCGGGAACAGTGAGTATAGATAAATATGATTCTCAGACTATCAAAAGACGAAAAATACCTTACGTTAGAAGGAAAATTGGTGTGATTTTTCAAAATTATCACCTACTTGAAGATCGAAACCTTTTTGAAAATATTGCTTTACCGTTGCATGTTCTTGGATATGATAAAGATGAAATAATTGACTTGGTCAATGAATCAATTGATGATATTGGACTTAATGGAAAAGAATCTCATTACCCTTATGAATTATCTGGTGGAGAGCAACAGCGTGCTTGTGTAGCTAGGGCATTAATTAAAGATCCCGATATAATATTAGCTGATGAACCAACAGGAAATCTTGATCCAGTAGCCTCATTTGAATTAATCAAATTATTCGAAGAAATAAGTAAGCAAGGAACCTCTGTTTTAATGGCCTCTCATAATTATAATTTAATTAAAGGCCGAGGCCATAGAATTGTAGAGATGCAGAATGGTTCGATAAGGCAGTAAAATGAATAAACTAGTTTTTATTTTTGCTGAAGGGTTTAAAAATGTGTGGAGACATAAGTCTTCAGCAGTATCATCAATCTTTTCTATTTATTTAACTTTAGTAGTGTCTGGATCATTATTAATTGTTAGTCAAAACACTAGCAAATTAATTGAATATTTAAGAGATAAGTATAAAATCGAAGTATTTTTTAAAGATGGTGTCACCGATAAGAGAGTTTCAGAACTGGTGAATGATTTTAAATTAATTAATGGTGTTCGTTCAATTACAATTATTTCTAAAAATGATGCCGAAAAAATATTCAAATCTCAATTTGGTGATGATATATTAAGCCTACTAGGATACAATCCTTTACCAATTAGCTGTGTTATTAATTTAAAAAATGACTGGCCAGCCAAGTTAGATATAAAACCAATAATATCAGATATTAAAAAATACAGAGAAGTTGATGAAGTCAATCATCAGGGGAAGCTTATTTCTAGAATTGAAAATTATTATGACAAATTTTTGAAAGTAATGGTTGCAGTAGTTTCAATAACTTTTATAATAGCAATTTTTATTATTTCAAATACTGTTCGCTTAACTATTTTTTCAAAAAAAGAACTGATAAAATCACTTCAATTAATAGGTGCAACTAAATGGTTTATTAAAGGGCCATTTATTTTAGAAGGCATAATTCATGGGGTAATCGCTTCCATTTTAGCCGTTTATTCATTAGTGGCTTTATTAAGGTTTAGTAAGTATTTAATTTATGATTTGACAAAATTTGGCATTCTTTATGATCAAATATTGACAATTCAAGTTTTATTGGCTATTTCTATTTTAGTTGGATTTATAGGATCCAATAGAGCTATTTCTCGTTTTCTTAAGTAATTATTAACATATTTGATTCACTTAGATAAAATCATCTAATTTCCCATATGACAATACAAAAATATAATAGCTTAGATTTAAGATACTCATCTATCTTATTAACGATAGTTGAGGGTTATATAAATAGATGCCAACCTATTTCATCGCAATATGTACAAAAAAAACTCCTAACAGATTTATCAAGCGCTACGATTAGAAATGTAATGTCATCACTTGAAAAAGATGGATTTTTAAAACAAGTTCATAAGTCAGGTGGTCGTATTCCTACTGACCTTGGCTATAGGTTCTATATTAATTCAATTAATTCTAATAATAATGTCAATGAGGATGTTATTCCTGAATTAGAGGATGAATTAAAGACGGTTTCAAGTAATGTTGACGAAATATTGAATGCGACAGCTACAATGCTTTCTGACCTAAGTAATATGTTTAGCATTGTTATGATATCTGAATATCAAAATAGCATATTAGTCGATATAGAATTAATTGAGCTTAATGGTAATCGTGTCATGATGGTTATTGGAATGGATAATGGACTGGTTAAATCTATAGTCTTAGATCTTGACATAAATATTAAAGAAAAACATATCAAATCAATTACCAAGCTACTTAAAGATAAATTGGTTGGACTGTCATTAAGTGAAATTCAAAACACCATTACATATCGTCTGAACGATAGCTCTGTCTTCAATCATGAGCTGATCCAGATTTTGATAAATGATTGTTATTCATATTTTTCTATAGAGAATAATAAATTGATATATACATCACCAGCTAATGTATTACTTCAGCAACCAGAATTTCAAAATATTAATAATTTTAAAAAAATATTACCTGCCCTAGACAAGTCGTTTCTCAATATTTATATGAATAAGAATTTTGACGCAGAACATGATTACGATTTAATTGGAAAAGAAAATGAAGATAAAATCTTCAATAACTGTGCGATCTTAACTTCAAAGTTTGAAACCAAAGCTATTACTGGTAGAATTGGCGTTATTGGGCCAAAGCGACTTAATTATATAAATGTAAAAAACATATTAAACACCTTTAGAAAGGTAGTGCAAAATGCCATCTAAAAAATCAACCAAGTCTTCATCAGTTAAAATAAAAAAATTATCACCAACAAATAAGTTGAAAAATCAAATAAAAATACTAAAAAATACTATCGATGAAAATAGCGAAAAACACTTACGACTTAAGGCTGAGTTTGATAATTATAGGAAAAGAAAAGATAAAGAAATACAACATTTATTAAAATATGAAGGTGAATCTGTAATAAAGAATTTCTTGTCTGTTCTCGATGATTTAGAAAGACTTAATGAAGCATCTGCGAATAAAGATAATGACAATATTGAAAAATTAATCGAAGGTATTTCGTTAATTATTAATAATGTTGAAAAACATTTTATAAATCTAAATGTTAAGACATTTACAAAAATTGGTGATATACTAGATCCAGAATTACATGACGCGTTAATGATTAGAACCAAAGAAGGTAAGAATGAAAATGAAATTATCGAGGTTTTTGAAAAAGGCTATCTGTATAAAGATCGCGTCATTAGACATGCTAAAGTTGTAGTGAATCAAACACCATCATGAGAGATTATTACGAAATTTTAGGTGTTTCTAAAAGTGCCAGTGCGGATGAACTAAAAAAATCCTATCGAAAAATAGCAATGAAGTACCATCCAGACAAAAACCCTGATGATACAGCTGCAGAAAAAAAATTCAAAGAAGCAGCTGAAGCATATTCTATACTTTCTGATAACCAAAAACGTCAACAATACGATCAGTTTGGTCATGCCGGCGTTAATAGTGGTGGAGGCCCTGGATTTCAAGGTGGCATGTCCATGGAGGACATTCTTAATAATTTTGGAGATATTTTTGGTGATGGATTTGACCCTTTTGGTGGAATTTTTGGTGGAAATAGAGGTACAAGAATAAAAAAGGCACGTGACTTAAAAGCTAATTTAAAACTTACTTTTTCTGATATCTATTCTGGGGTAAATAAAACTTTAAAAATTAAGCGCTTAGAACATTGCAATACGTGCTTAGGTAGCGGTGCAAAAAAAGGAACAATGCCTGTTTCCTGCTCTCAATGTAATGGCTCCGGTCAAGTTCGGCAGGTTTCCCAATCTTTTTTTGGGCAATCAGTATCAGTAAGAGAGTGTCCAGTTTGTACTGGGACTGGTCAAACTATACAAAACCCTTGTAATGATTGCGGTGGAAGTGGTTTAAATCGTAAAACTGTCGAGATTAAAATAAAAGTCCCATCAGGTGTTTCAGCTGGTAATTACATGACATTGAATCAACAAGGGAATAAAGGCCCCAAAGGCTATCAATCTGGTGATCTTATTATTTTTTTTGAGGAAGAAGAGCACTCCATATTTAATAGAAATGGAGAGGATGTGATTACAGAAGTGGTTATTCAATTTTATGAAGCTGCTTTAGGAATAACTCTTGAGGTGCCAACATTGGAGGGTAAGGCTAATCTTAAAATTCCACCAGGTATTCAATCATCACAAATATTAAGAATGAGGGGTAAGGGATTTCCTAGGATGCGAGGATCATCTAGAGGTGATCAATTAGTTCGCGTACATGTTGATACACCTCAAAAACCTTCTAGTAAAGAAAAAAATCTTCTTGAAGAGCTTGGCAAGGTAAATAAAAACTCGAAACCAGTGTTCAGAAGAATTGATCTTGATTGATTATATTTATAGTAGATTAAAGTATACTTCAAGATATAAATTGTATTAATATTACTTCTCTGTTTTAGAGCATAAATAAAAAATTAACTATAATTAATTCTCTAATAATAAAATTATGAAAAAAGATCAAAATAATTTTACATCTGAAAAACGAAAAAACTTTTCTGATCTTCTTGAGCTAGGCATTGTGGCAGCCTTTATATTTTTAATTATTTGTATATATGTGCCACGTGCGATTTGGGACGAAGAAGAGTCTTTCCAAGGGGAAAGTCATTTTTTTATGGAAAATATGTATGATGTTCAGAATTTTTATAAATCTGTTATTGGTGAGTATTCATCAGATGGCCTTTGGGCTGTTCAAGTTGTTAATTCGGTTAGAGATTCACTTTCAGGTGACTCAACTTATCTTGGAAACCAATCCATTACTCTTAACAGCAAAACATTTTCTGTCAATGTCCCCAAGGGGTATGATATAGAATTTGATACCACTTTTGGTTTTCCAATGATGCGTCGAGATACTATCTCTGATACAATTGCTACGATTGTTATGTATTCAGAAGATTTATCCCGAAATGACACATCATATGTTCAGAAGAAATTATTAAACAAGTTTACATCAGATACAAACTTTGTTAAACTTGTAGAGGAAGTACCATCAGAGCGCGTTGAGGTTATTAATTATTATGATACCTATATGCCAGATTCATCGATGTATTTTTGCCCTGTATCTCAAAAACCTTATTTGATTTCACTTGAAGATGAAGGCAATAGCGTTCGCGTAGAAAGCCCCATAGAAGAAACAATTGTTCGAAGGAGATATGTTTTATTTGCCTTTAAAGCTTACAATCATGGCTTTATTGATGATGGCTCAAAAAGTTGGGATAGGTAGAACTGATTCGTGCTTCATTTATTAATTTCAAATAATCATCTCCTTTGCGTACAATGGATAGAAGAAAATGAAAAGCCAATTCTATCATCTGTTTTATATAAACCATTTAAATCAAAAAAAAATTCTTCAAATATAAATGATAAAGAATTAATTGCTCAAATTAATTCCGCACTTCAATTAGCAAAAAAACAACTCTCCTTTGAAGGGGAAAAAGTATATGTAACTATACCGGATGATCTTTGCAATGCATCATTTGTTTACAGTGATGAAGAAATGTCTGAAACCGATTGCTGGGAATTTTCTAGATGGACCCTCGATCAAAGATATTCATCTGAAGAAAATTCAACCAATGAGTACTTTGGAAGGTTTTTTAAAGGTGAAATAGATAGTGTTTATTGCCTAAGAATTTCATCTTTATTAACTGAAACAATTAAAATGTCTATTCAGGAAATGGGTGGCGAACCATTATGGATGGGTACTGAGTCGAGTGCTTTTTATGGACTTAACCCTAATCGAGGGGTCACACTTTTTTTAAATGATAAAAGTGGTTATGAATATTTTCATTATTCAAAAAATAGTTTTTTGAATGGGACCGCAAAATTTTCTAAAGATAAATGGAAATTATCATCTACTGATGGCAGTTATAATGAAAAAGATATCTTTAAAGGTCAAATTGTTATTCCTGGTAAATTATCCTATCGAAGAAAATCTCATTTTAAAGGTAAGCGCATTCGTCAAGTCGAAGCATTTAAGAATATTAAGAAGAATGATGTAAAAATACCAAAAGAAGTAAAAAATAATGATCTTTATATCTCAACAGCTATTATTAATGGCGCTGTGTATGGCTCTGCATTAAATTTCTTTGACAACCCCGGACTTCAAGAATATGATGATAAAAAAACCATACCTGAACCTACCCAAGAGAAGAGTAAGCAAAAAAAACGCAAACCATTAAAGAAGAAAAAAACTAATAATTTTCAACAGATATTCGCATATCTTTTTTTCTTTGCAGCATTAACTGCCGTTATTTTTCGTGAAAAACTACCAGAAGTTTATGAGACTATAAAAACTGAAGTACGCAATTTTATTGATCCTGATGTTCCGCAAACTGCTCAAGAAGATCCATTAAATAAAACAACTGAACGTTTGTATAGTGATTTTCAAAAAAAATCATTTATAAAATCTCAAAGTACAGTTAGTTCTATTGCAAAAATATTCAATTCATTTGAAGTTAAGAATATTATAAATATCGAAGCTATAAGAGGGGAGATTAGTCTTGAGTTTCTTGATATAAAGGCTACCAATGCACCGATTGATTCTATAGGAAATATATTAAATTATTCTTTACGACAATTAGGAGGTCTTGAACAGTATAAGCACGGGTATTTAATTCAATATCCTGTTTTTCGTAATGAATTACTGAATCTTGATGATTATATTTCTTTTAATCAACTCGAAAAAGATCTCACCTTATTAAATGATTTAGATACTAAGAAATTTGACGTTTTATATCAAAATGCAGTTGAATACATTCCATTAGTTTTATCAACTACAAACCTTTCTACGGTAATGAAAATTTTATCTTATTTAGAAACAACTGGTTCTAATCTTGTATTGGAGAGATTTATTTATAATTACAATAACCAGAATAATTCATACACTATTAGATTTTTTATTACTTTTGCAAATTATAATGATAGCTGATCCTAACATAACCGCACTCTACTTCTAAAGATGCAAATACATGCTGGCGCCTATAAAGGTCGCCGAATAAAAACTGTAAAAAATGCACCCTACAGACCCACAACGGCGCTTGCACGCAAAAGCTTATTTGATATATTAGGTAATATTGAGAATAAAACCTTTTTAGATTTATTCTCTGGAACAGGAATTATTGGTTTTGAAGCTGCTAGTAGAGGCGCTAAATCAGTAACATTTGTTGATTCGAGTATTCGTGTATGTGCGCTACTAAAGATTAATCACTCTTTACTTGAATTAAATACCGATTCTTGTGTTATAAAAAAATGTGATACCTATCGTTTTTTAAATGAGGATGAAAAATATGACATTATCTTTGCTGATCCGCCATATAATTCGAATAATATAGATAGTATTATAGCACCAGCCTTAAGCATGTTAAATTTAGATGGACATTTTATACTTGAATCTTCACCAAGAGAATTTTCAATTTCTCCTTTAAGAATAAAAGATTATGGTGACACACAATTAACTTTTTGGAAAAATGAATCATAAAATTGTTATTTATCCTGGTACCTTTGACCCGATACACATGGGCCACGTAGATATTGTAGAACGTGCATCTAGAATTTTTGATGATGTAATCATCGCGATTGCCGTAAACATTGATAAAAATCCTTTATTTAGTGTTGATGAAAGGATTCAATTGGCGGTTGGAGCAACTTCTCATATCAAAAATATTAAAGCTCTATCTACTGATGGACTAGTTGCTGATTTTGCAAAAGAACATAATGCCTGCGGTTTAATTAGAGGATTACGACACGTATCCGATTTTGAATATGAATTTCAAATGGCAACAATGAATAATCATCTGAATCCATCGGTATCAACATTACTAATGGTAACATCTGATAAATATGTACATATAAATTCATCGATGGTAAAAAATGTTTCCAAGCTCAATGGAGATATTGCAAAATATGTTCCCAATAATGTTTTATTAGCATTGAAGCAAAAATTTAATCATAGTTAACTAAACTATGCTTTACTGCCTGTTTTAAATCACCTTTCGTTATAAATTTTAACATTAATTATGCCTACTTACGATTATTTTTGCAAACACTGTGAATCTACATTTGAATTTTTTCAATCAATGTCTGATTCACCTCTTGAAGAATGCCCAGAATGTAAAAATAAAGTTCGCAGGCTTGTTAGTGGTGGCACAGGTCTTATTTTCAAAGGAAGTGGATTTTATTTAACGGATTATGCTAAACAAAAAAAGAGCAACAAGCCTTCCAGTGGAGATAATAAAAAAACTGAAAAGAAAAAATCTAAAGAAAAGAATAAAAAGTAAAAAATATGGATCATGGTAAAAAAATAGTTTTTGAAAATAATAAATTAATTGTACCTGATAATCCCATTATACCTTTTATAGAGGGAGATGGAATAGGTCCTGATATTTGGCATGCTTCTCAGATGGTATTTGATAATGCTGTTCAAAAAGCATATGGCGGAGATAGGGTAATAACATGGAAAGAAATATATGCTGGTGAAAAAGCATTTGAACTAAAAAATTCCTGGCTACCTAATGATACTCTTGAAGCTATTAAGGATCACCTTGTAGCTATTAAAGGACCTTTAACAACGCCCGTTGGTGGAGGAATGAGGTCATTAAATGTAACTTTACGACAGGTTTTGGATCTCTACGCATGCGTTAGGCCTGTTACATGGTTTGAAGGTGTACCTTCACCTGTTAAGGATCCGTCCCTTGTTGATATGGTTATTTTCAGAGAAAATACCGAAGATATCTACGCAGGTATCGAATGGGCGCATGGATCGGACGAAGTTGAAAAAGTAAAAAGTTTTCTTATTGATGAAATGAATGTAACGAATATTCGTTTCCCTGATACAGTCTCTTTGGGTGTTAAGCCTGTTTCTGTTGAAGGAACTGAAAGAATTGTAAGGTCGGCGATTAATTATGCATTATCTAACGGTCGTAAATCTGTAACGTTAGTTCATAAAGGCAACATTATGAAGTTCACAGAAGGAAAATTCAAAGAATGGGGATATACATTAGCTAAAAATGAATTTAATGCAGTTGACTACGAAGGTGGACCATGGCAACTAATTGACAAGAATGGTAATCAATTGATTATTAAAGACGTTATTGCAGACGCATTTCTTCAGCAAATTTTACTCCGTCCATCAGAATACGATGTTATTTGTACTTTAAATTTAAATGGAGATTATATTTCAGATGCTCTTGCTGCCATCGTTGGAGGTATAGGAATAGCACCCGGCGCTAATATTAATTATAATACTGGTCATGCAATTTTTGAAGCAACACATGGAACAGCACCTAAATATGCTGGTAAGGATATGGTTAATCCGTCCTCAGTAATCCTTTCTGGCGTAATGATGCTTGAACACTTAGGATGGCAGGAAGCTGCAGATTTAATTGTGCAAGGTTTAGAAAAATCAATAATAAATAAAACAGTTACTTATGATTTTCATCGGCTTATGGAGGGCGCAACAAAAGTTTCTTGTTCTGGATTTGGTGAAGCGATTATTAATCAAATGTAGTTTATTTCCTTTTTCAATTTTTTGATAAGACGAATTTATCATTAACATATTATGTTTATTGATTATACAAAAATAGAACTTTGCTCTGGTAGTGGTGGATCCGGTTGCATTTCTTTTAGAAGAGAGAAATACATACCAAAGGGGGGTCCTGATGGTGGAAATGGCGGTCAAGGTGGTAGTATTTATGCCTTATCTGATAAGAACATCCATACACTACAAGATGTACGTTACAACAGAATATACAAAGCAAAGAACGGTGAACAAGGCTCCTCAAATTCTAAAACCGGTAAAAATGGTGACGATATTATTATTCGAGTACCAATTGGAACAATTATCAAAAACAACACATCAAAAGAAATTATTGCAGATTTTACGGATGAAGGTCAAAAAGAAGTCATATGTTTAGGAGGAAAAGGTGGGCGTGGAAATATTAATTATAAATCCTCTACTCGACAAACACCTCGATATGCGCAAAATGGAACAGCGGGTGAAAAAGGAGTTTTTGAACTAGAGTTAAAGATTCTTGCTGATGTTGGACTTGTTGGTTTTCCTAATGCTGGTAAATCAACTTTATTATCAGTTTTATCTAAGGCGCGGCCAAAAATAGCAGATTATCCATTTACTACTCTAGAACCGCACTTAGGTATTGTTAAGTATGAAGAATTCAAATCGTTTACTATGGCAGATATTCCCGGCCTTATTGAAGGTGCTAGCGCGGGAAAAGGCTTAGGGCATAAATTTTTAAAACATATTGAAAGAAACAGACTCTTATTATTTCTTATTGAAAATAATGATCTAAACCCTCAGCAAACCTTCGATTCCTTAAAAAATGAATTAAAATCATTCAACGCTTCTTTATTATTAAAGCCTATTATGCTTATTAGGACAAAAAGTGATATTACCACTAACATTAATGAATCCTTATGGAATTCGATACCTGAATATTCAATGGAGATTTCTGCATCTACCAATCAAGGCTTAAAGCAATTAGTTGAAAAAGTGGTCAATAAATTAAACGTTTTATAATATTATAATCTGAAATTTTATATTATAGCCAGGGCTTTAAATTTCTCTTAAATTCATTATAAGATATTATATGAATTAAGGAGGGGTGGCCGAGCGGCTTAAGGCGGCACCCTGCTAAGGTGTTTTAGGTGAAATATCCTAACGTGGGTTCGAATCCCACCCCCTCCGCTCATATATGAATAGCATGAATACAAGTAAACTAATTAACTAAATAATTCAATTATGAAAAAGAAAATAACATTTACGCTTTTATTAATATTGATGTTTTCATCCTGCTCAAAAAATACATCGATAGAGGACCTGGAAGCCAAAGAAGGCATTGCCTATGACCCTTCAATCAATAAGCCATTTAATGGAACAGCCTCTTTAGATTTTTATGATGGTTCGCTAAGAATGGAGGGTGAGTATAAGGAGGGAATTAAATCCGGAAATTGGAAATATTATATTCAGGGTTCAAAAACTCGATATTATAATTTAAAATTTGATAAGGGTAATATTACTTCTGCTAATTACAATGAAGGTAGAAGAGCTTGGCCAGGAATTCCTGTTTTATTAACTGAAAATGATACAACCATAAGGACTGGAAGGTTTCTATTTCAACAATTAAAAGATAATCAACAATCTTATAACTATAACCTCCCACCTGGTTTTTCTGTTCAATTTTATAATAATACGCCTGAAGGTCGAATGACGACTTGGTATCAAAATGGAGAAATAAACGTAGATGGCCAATTTATAAATGGAAATAGGACTGGAGAATTTAATTGGTACTATAATAGCGGAAAAAAGAAAGAAAGAGCCTTTTTTGATGGTGCTGGTAAAAATATAGCAATGACTACCCAATGGTATGAAAACGGTAAAAAACGTGCCGAAGCTAATTATAAAAAAGGACAAATATCTGGTAAGCTTAAATTTTGGTATGAAGATGGTCAAAAGAAAGAAGAGGCAAATTTTATTCAAGGAGTAAGAGATGGATTGGCTTATTATTGGTATCCAAACGGAAGGAAAAAAGCCTTTGCGGATGTGTCTAGAAAAATGGGTAAAGTCACTCTACTTTCTCCCGAGGGAAGGACTACTGAACCTTTAATTGTTAAAGATAATGTAATTATTTGCAATTCAGGTGAAGCATTATTTACAATGGAACGACTTTCAAAGCGTGAAGCGCCACCTATTGGTGATGGAACCTGCGATTGTGGAGACTGTTCCGATGAGCCAAAAACCTAAAATCTAATTGTATTCATATAGATAGTTGTATTTACTATCTTAATAGGGTTATTTGATTAATTATTTATGAAGAATATTATTTTATCCCTATCTCTAATCGCATTTGCATATAGCGATGATCATACGATAGCTGTTCTTGATTTTTCTGGAGAAAATATTCATCAGGATGAACTGGTGAAATTAAGTGCCGTTTTTCGTACAGAGCTTTTAAAAATGGATACTTTGCTTGTTCTTGATTATGATGATATGAATGAATCTTTGATCAAGTATGGATATAAATCGCCTTCATGTACAAGTATCGAATGCGCGGTCATCACCTCTATGCTTCTTGATCAGGAATGGTTGATATCGGTTCATATATCTAAAGTAGGAGATGTCTATTTAATGGAAGGAAGGTTGCTTGAATCTGAAACAGGCAGGGTTATTAATGCCGTTAATTATGATTTTGAGCTTACGATTGAAGGCCTTTACACCCGCGGTATGCACAACCTATCCGATTTGATTATGTCAAAACGCGTACCACTAGAAGTACATAAACGTCAAAATTTAATTTATTTTAAAACAAATCCCCCTGGAGCTATGGTTCGCGTTGGTAAAGATACACTTAACGGTACTACACCACTCGCAATCGACCGCGTGGTTGTGGAGAGTCGTCCTATTATACTTTTCAAAAAAGACTACGAGCCTTTTCGGATAAAACAGCTTCCCAGTGATGACTCGGATATAATTTATGTTGAATTAAAACTTGAGGTTCCTCAGGTTGGTAATATTGTATTTAGTCAACCAATTCCTGATGATATAGCAATAGTGAGTAGCGATGGAAAAAATTCATTACTTATTAATGAAGGCGATCGAACCTTTAAGAACTTACCAGTTGGCTCATATAGATTAGACTCTGATACATATGTAATTAGAAACAACAAGTTTAGAATACAGCATCGAAGAACAACAAAGTTGTCACCTATCTTTTACACGACTAAAGAAATCAACGAAAGAAAGGAATATTATCTATCAAGAAGACTGCTGTATCTACAAATTATGGGTGGAGGGGTATTATATCGGTCTTTATTAACGGCTCGCTCTTCATATCTATATAATCAGTATAGTTCAAATATTGATAAAGGTAATGAACGGCATCGAAAGATAGAAAATCTTGATAAGCAAAAACCAGTATTTGATGTTTTGTCTGGTACAATGATTTTTCCAATCATCTATTATCACGCAAAGTACCTTGAGATGGAGCGATGGTTAAAAAATTAATTTTATACTCTTTAATTGCCCTATTTATTTTTTCTGCATGTCAAGATGCAAATAGAGAATGGGATAATCCTTACGACCCTAGAAGTAATCGTTCACTGTGGACACCTGATAGTATTGAAGCTATTCAAAAATCAGATAACGAGATTGAAATTTCCTGGCTTAGAAAAGGTAGAGATTTTGATGGATTTATTATTGATAAAAAAATTGGCGCCAATAACTGGAAAGATAGTATAGCTGTTTTATGGGATTCAACGTTTTCATGGATAGATACACTTGATTTAAAATTTGTAGTAGCAAATCCATTTTTATATCAATATCGAATATATGCTTATGCGGACACCAATACCTCCCTTAGGAAAAATATTAAGATACAACCAGCTACCCCTGGACCTCCAGGTTCTGTATCACCAGTGAGCATTACTTATTTTCATGAACCTGAAATAAAAATGACAATAACATGGCAACAATCTAATGAATCTGATTTTTATCGATATAATTTATACCATAGCCTATCTAAAGATATTGAAAAATCTCTTTATCAATCAGTGTATACAAATATTTCCACTTCACTTGATACAAATAATTTCTCTGTACTTCAAGAAAATTGGTTTTGGGTAGAAGTTGAAGATACTACGGGTCAAAAAACACTTGGAAACCCATTAGGCATCCCCATTGATTCTTCACCAATTCCATCTCAATTAGATACTATTATTTATAGCAACAAACAATTTAGCTTTAATTGGAATAAGTCAGTTGAAAGCGATATTGATGAATATGTGGTTGAACAAATATCAATAATTGATACATCAATCATTAATCAATCCACAGCTTTAAATAAGAATACATCTTCACTTGAAATGGAAACTGATGTGGATAGTGAGAAATATTATAGGCTAAGAACAAGCGATGTTTGGGGTAATAGTGCTTATAGTCAAATTCGCCCATCATCATCATATCAGAAAATTGTTAAACTGGATACTGTTACCGAAAATGGAAACGATCTAACAATCATAAATCTAGGACCTACCCTTCCATTTATGCATAAACTTGCTAATGTAAAATCGCAATTTCCTATTTGGATACAAGGCGGCAAAAAAATCTTTTCATTTACCCTTTCAGGTGTAGGGTTAGTAGTTAATCAAGATGGAAGTAGCTTGAAAACAATATCGGGTATAAAACCACAAGATATTGCATTTAACACTGATCAATCTTTAGCTCTTTTTGTTGGGGCAGATGATGATATATATCTTGCATATTTAAATGAGGATCAATCTACATTAAGAGTAACAGCTAATAGCAATAATGAATGGTACTCTGATCCTCAATTTATTGATAATGATTTAAAAATATTATATGCGCAGCGTAAACATTTTTCAAACAATAATGTTGGTACCATAAACATTTATACAATGGACCTTGATGGTAAGAATGCATCCCAAATTTCAGATGCTACTGATGAAGAAAAGTTTATAATGCCAAGAATGTCCTCATCTGGAGATAAAATTATTTATTTAAAGAAAAATGACGGACTCTATGAAATTAATTATCCAGCAGAAAAAAGAGGTGTTTTAGTTACTACATCTGGAGGCGACTCCATTACTCCAGAACTAAGTCCGTTTTATAGAAATATCAGATGGTCGCCTAATGGAAACATGGCTATTTTATGGGAAAAGAAATTTAATAGTACATATAACTTATATCTTTACGAAAAAGATAAATCTCCTAGACTAAGGCTTTTTCAAGCGGGTGCCCGTTATGCCAATTGGAACGGTAACGATGAAATCATTTTTAAATATGAATCATCTAGCGGAATGTATCGAAAGAAAATCAATACCGTCTTTGCAGATGACCCTGAATTACTTTACGATGCACCTTGGGCGCAATTACAACCAAGACAATAGCTTATGAATTATAATAATATTACTACAGAAGACTTCAAGTTTATAAAAACTATGGAATCCAGATGGCGTGATATGGATGCAATTAGACATATAAACAATGCCACATATCTGAATTATTTTGAATCAGCGCGCGTAGAATTTTTATCCACACTTGGTTTTGATTTGATTCGGTGGGAAAGCGATTCTAGCGTTATTCTCGCAAGTATGAAAATCGACTACTTGATGCAATCAACTCATCCTAGTGTTTATTATGTTGGTTGTAGAGTAATTCGCACAGGAGGAAAGAGCTTTGATATATTATCGATAATATTTGACTCTAAAAGTAAACTACCTATTGTTGCTGGCATTTTCACACTGGTTACCTTTGACTATACAAGCCAACGAACTATACCTATAACCGATGCGGTCAAAAGTAGCTATGCACCTCTTGATAATCATACTGATTAACATAGCATGGAAGAATAAAATCTTTGATCTTAGGATGGCCTTAGTATAGAAAATTATGAATAATAATCTAAATAGAAATGAACTAGTAAAAGAATTGCGCGTGATTACTGGTAATAAATTCATACTTACAGCTAAATGGAAGAAGCAGCGCTACTGCAAGGGATGGAGATACGGTGAAGGGGAAGCTATAGCGGTTGCTAGACCTGGAACCTTACTTGAAATTTGGAAAATTTTACAGATTTGCGTGGATTGGGATATTATTGTCATTATGCAAGCGGCTAACACCGGACTAACTGGCGGATCTACGCCTTACGGAACTGATTACGACCGTCCTATTTTAATTATCAATACTATGAGAATAAGTGATATACATATTTTAGATAAGGGTAAGCAAATTGTGGGATTATCAGGCAGTACATTATTTGGCCTTGAAAATAAGCTATCTACTTATGGAAGAGAACCGCATTCGGTTATCGGCTCTTCATGCATAGGCGCTTCAATTGTTGGGGGAGTTTGTAATAATTCAGGTGGAGCATTAGTAAAGAGAGGACCAGCTTATACGGAGCTTTCATTGTATGCGCAAATTAATTCTAATGGAAAGCTTATATTAGTTAATGATTTAGGAATAGAACTCGGTAATAGTCCTGAGGAAATATTAAAAAACCTACAAACCCGCAATTATAATAATGAGCATATTCAATTTCCAAATAAGCTTGCATCAGATAACGAATACAAGGATCGAATACGAGATGTTGAAGCAGAAACACCTGCTCGTTTTAATGCAGATGAGCGGCGATTATATGGAGCCTCAGGTAGTGCTGGAAAAATTGCAGTTTTCGCGGTACGCTTAGATACGTATCCTGCACCAAAACGTAGTCAGGTATTTTATTTAGGAACTAATAATCCATATATATTAGGTAAAATTCGTCGAGATATTCTATCTCAGTTTAAAAATCTTCCAACATCAGGTGAATATTTACATAGGGATTGTTATGATGCCGCTAAAAAATACAGTAAAGACACATTTATAGCGATTGATAAAATGGGACCTAGTTTTATTCCTAGGTTTTTTGAGTTTAAGAGAAAAATAGATCTGATAGCTGAAAAAATTAGATTTCTTCCTAATAAATTTTCAGACAAGCTGATGCAGCTTTTAAGTCATTTATGGCCTAATCATTTACCAAAACGAATGGAGCGATATCGAGATATGTATGAGCATCACTGGATAATTGAAATGTCTGATGATGGAATTGATGAAGCCAAATCATATTTTGACAATTTTTTCATTGATAATGAAGGTGCCTTTTTTGAATGCACAAAAAAAGAATCTAAAAAAGCAATCTTACACCGTTTTGTTGCTGCAAGTGCAATAGCTCGCTATCATGCTATGAATCAAAAAGAATCAGGTGAAATGATGTCCATGGATATCGCATTTCCTCGCAATGAAAAAAATTGGTTTGAAAATTTACCATCGGATATTGATAATCAATTAAAGGTAAAACTGTATTATGGTCACTTATTTTGCCATGTATTGCATCAAAATTATATTGTTAAAAAGGGTGTAGATGTAAAAGAATTGAAGAAAAAATTATTACAAACCTATGATGCTAGAGGAGCAGAATATCCTGCAGAGCATAATGTTGGTCATGAATATTACGCAAAACCTTCACTATCAAATTTTTACAAAGAACTTGATCCAACCAATGCTTTTAATTCTGGTATAGGCAATACTAGTAAGCAAAAATATTGGAAATAAAAGGACTGTAATTCAGGGGTTATTTCAAATGAGATTATTTAAATCAACCTGTGCACTAACGCACTTTAGTTTGTTATATTTATAATTAATTTTTATAAATAAAATCGCTTAATTAATTATAGAATAGACTACTATGAAAAGAAAAATATTTTTACTACTATTTATTTTCTCAAACATTCTTCTTGCTGAAACCATTGGCAGGGTGATGAAATCTAATGGAACCGTATTGATAAAACCTATGGGCGCTACATCTTATTCTGTTGAAGTAAAGCCCGGACAAGCAGTATCAAATGGTGATGCCATTCGCGTAGGAGAGGCAAGTTTTGCAGTTGTGATTTTTCTAGATGATAAGTCTGTCGTGAAAATAAGAGAAAATACTGACTTCCAATTTGTAGAAACATCAAATACGCGTAGTCTAATTATTGACCAGGGCACAACTCTACATAATGTAAATAAAGAGAATAGAAAAAAAACCTATCGAGTTGAAACACCAGTATCCGTTGCTTCTGTAAAAGGTACAGAATTCTCAGCTTTTCATGATGCTGTTTCTGGCGTAGATAAATTTGTTGGTAAAAGTGGAAATTTTGAAGTTTTTAATTCAATTAGTGGCGCTACTGTAAATGTAGGACCAGGGCAAAAAGCTGTTTCGAATGCTCTTGGACAATTGATCCCTGCACCTGCTGAGCCAGGGGATTTTCCTGATGATCCTGATGGTGAATCATCGC
>CAYLUE010000014.1:21961-34830 GCA_964386795.1 uncultured bacterium | reverse complement strand
GATTGTGTAATAATGTCATTATCATTATCACCGTCAAAATCATAAACAAAAATATCACTTGGCCCATTAGGCGTAGCAAGCACAGATTTATTCCAAGAGTCATCGCCGCTATTTTTGAACCATAGCAACTCATCCCTATTGCCAGATGCTCCAAGGATATCTAGATCGTTATCTTTATCGATATCATGGGCTATTATTTGTTCAAAAGAACCTGCCCCGGCATAGTATGACTGACTACTTAATATAGTTGTTTTATTATTAAAAGTCTCGGAGCCATCATTTTTATATAGGTATACGCCAGTTCTAGCTATTACAATATCTCCATCACCATCATTATCTATATCTGTAATTAATAACGAACTGGCCCCGCTTTCATTAAAGTGGCTGATTGCGTGTTTTTTGTAAGAGTTATTACCTTGATTCTCATACCAAGCAAGCTTAGTTGTATAGCCAGCTGTTAAGATATCTAAATCGCCATCGCCATCAATATCGCCAATACTATAGGCAGAAAAATGATCATCTGTATCAATCAATATTCTATCAAAACCAATATCAGCTAGAACTATAGACGTAAAGAAAAAAATCATAAGGGGATATAATATTTTATTCATGAAGAATCCTTGGTTTCTTGAATTAATAAACTACTAAAAATTGATTATCAATTCAAATAAGAGTTGCGATGAACCGATACGGGGCTCAATGTCCTAATAAAATATGTCCTAATTTGATATAAGCAAAAATGAGTCTGGATACTTCTGACATACTTGAAACAAAAAAGCCCTCGTCATAAAACGAAGGCTTATCGATGAGCGAGAGACGAGATTCGAACTCGCGACATCCACCTTGGCAAGGTGGTGCTCTACCAGCTGAGCTACTCTCGCATTAAAGGGTCAAAAATTAAACGTATAGCAAAGGTAAATCAATTAGATTTTGGAAAGAATTCAAATTTCCTTTCTTGGCGGTAATAAACTACATAGGCTAATAGTAAATACCCGATATCTCTTAATATAGTTTGTAACCCTATATTATCGCCCCCTTCACTGCTTACTGAAAAACAACCGCATTCTATACTGATTCCTCTTGCGAGCGCCTGTGAAATAGCAAAAATAAATACTATATTCATTAAAATGATTAATATCGTAGCTCCATCAACCATTACGCCAATAATTAAACATAGGCCGGTAAGCATTTCAATCCAAGGAAGTACAAGGGCTAATAAATTCTCCAAACCAAGCGGAAGCACGTGATAATTACCAATAGCTTTGGCAAAATCATCGGGGTTCATAATCTTATCTAAGCTCGCATAAATAAATACAGCGCCTAAGATAAGCCTACAGATAAGAACAACAGGTCCTTTAAAAAAATTCATTATTAATTTTTGATTTCGCTAGGGTAACCTGCTGCAGACCACTCTAACCAGCCACCCTTAAAAACATAGAGTTTATTAAATCCAGAATCTTGTAAATCATACGCTAAATCTTCACTGTCGCCGCAACCAGGATCACCGCAATAAACCACTAGTGGATCTGACTTAGACTGTATAGACTCAATATTAAATATTAACTCCATTAAGAAAATATTTTTCATGGCACCTTTTATATGGCCTTGCTCATAGTACGCTTCATCTCTAGCATCCAAAAATAGGATATCTTCTTCAAAAAAAGACTTGGCCTGCTCAAGCGAGATGGTTAATAAAACTGGATCTTGAGATGATAAATCTAACTCTGATGCTTGTTCAAGCTTTTTGGCAAGCAGGGGTATTGAATTCGCACCGGTAGCATTACCAACTATGCCGATAAAACTAGAAACAACAACCAATATTCCAGCTTGAATAATTGGATTTCTGTAATTCATTTATGGAGTATTTTTAGCAGAATTATTATCAAGCTCAGTGCAGGTATCTAAGACTTCATTAACAGATTGCAAAATAGCTTTCTCACTAGGAACTGAGCTATCTAATGCAACAAGTTTAAAAGCAGAACGGTTAACTGTCTTGCTAAGGGTAGTCCTTGCAGATTCAATACCTGTACGAAGTCTTTCTACTGTAGAGAGTACATTGGGGCTATTTTTATATATATCTTCAATTTTTCGCTTTGGGTCTTTCTCTTGTAATTTATTTAAGCGTTGGGAAAAATAATTTAACATCGCCATTTGCGTACTAACGTCTCTAATGGGCTTACTTTTATCCACAATATGAATATCACAGCGACCGATGTTTTTACCCTGGATACCTAATTGATATTGATATGGTTTACCAAGAGGTTGTTCAATTTCAGGTCTTGTTTGCGATGTCTCTAAGCTGGAAAAAATATAATCAACTCCAGCAAAACTTTTCATATAGGGATCGTAATCTTTCTTTGTTGCATTAATCAACATTACCAGAAGATCGACTTGGGATCTTAATTCTTGAATTTTTTCTGTAGCAACATCAACATAATTTTCGACCCTCACACCTTTCATATCAGTTTGCAGCTCGCGCGCAACTCCAAAAATGCCAATTTTTATATTATCACGTTCAAGGATTTTGTGATCATTGAATAGAAGGCTATTGGTGTTTTCATCGTATATATTTGATGAGAGAAAATAAACATTGGTAGTACTTTTAATTTGCTTGATGAAATCAAGGCCAGCAGAAAAATCTTGAACGCCTACATTGTAATAATACTCACCCATTTTAGAAGTATGCTCCATCACTGTTTTTGCTCTCAGTTTTGCAGAAGCCTCTTTTCCTTTAAGTAAATAATAGCTTTCAAACATGGAATCACCAGCATCAATCAAGATAGGGTCAACACCGCTTTTTTTGACTTGGTTGATGTACGTTGCTCTTCTAGGCAGACCGCCTAGGGGATTTGCTTTTCATCCACAGGGGTCAAGCTGACCCCTAACATTTCCAGTTACAAGAAAAGTAACCTTACTACCATCTGAAGATTTCTCAGTGCATGAAGCAAGGATAATGATTGCAAATAAAATAATATTTAATCTTGAATGCATTAAAAACACCTAAATGATTATTTATAATTTATATCGAATTACAATTAGTAAAAAGCAGTCAGTTTTCTGTTAACCGCCTGATGGTTTTGCTGTATGCCCACTATTAATTAAAAAATCTATAACTTTATCTCGAATATTGCCCTGCAGCAAAATCATTCCGTCTTTACAGGTACCCCCAATAGAGAATTTTTTCTTTAACTGACTGCATAGAGTTGAAATTTGTTTATTTGTCCCTTTAAAGCCTTTGATTAAAGTAACGATTTTTCCTCCCCCTCTTCTATCAAGGTGGATTCTTAGATTTTGCGTAGAGTAAAGGGGGCTTTCTGTAGGGGTTTCTTCTTGTCTATTAAAATCAGAATCAGTTGAGAAAACAATGTTTGATTCTGACATCTAGCTAAATAACGCAGCCCAGGTAAGACCCCAGGTCATTAGCATAATAATAATCAATTCGCTTAATATAGCAATTCCAAAAAATATGATAGCCCTTCTCATATGAAGGTTTTTATAGGAATTAATATGACCTAGCGCATATAACTGAGCGCTAAACATCTTAAATGTATTTTCATTATCATCGGTGATTTCTGCAAAGTATTTTGCAAAATCAATAACATTAGCAAACTGAGTTATACCGCCAAAGAAAGTTATATTGACATCTGGAAGCTCATCATGTCCCATATCATTACGAATCCTTGGAACAATAACCAGCATTAGATTGATGAGGCCTAAAGTGGCTGCGATAAAATATAGAAAAACCATCACGCCGCTTAATAAATTAAAATTAGCTGCAGCAATCACTTTTGGAAAGTGTACAATAAAAAAGACCATAAATACACCTAATAGCGACATAAGCGTAAATGCTTTTTGATCTGTTCGTTGTAGTATTAATTGTTCGCTTTGAATAATAAACAGTATGGGTGCAATATTACTACGAACATGCTTTGAGGCAAATTCTGCAGGCTCTGATGAAACAGGGGGAGTCGGAGCTGTAGCTGCGGGCTCAACTGGTTTTATTGGTTTTTTATCTTCCATTTTTTCTTCTTAAACGTGGAGCCGATCAGGATCGAACTGACGACCTCTTGAATGCCATTCAAGCGCTCTCCCAACTGAGCTACGGCCCCTAATTATATTTTAATGCGATGTAAATTTAAACTCTTTATAATCAATACCAAAATAGCAATTTTTGAAAAATATTATCAAAAAATCTTATTTATTTCATGTTGATGTTAAGTTAGATGCCCCAGTTTCAGCGGTATAAATTTTACCATCCTTAAATGTCAAAAAAGCTAATACTGCTTGAGTATTGCCATCTAAAAAAGTTACAAATGCGTGCTCCACTCCTACTTCATCATTTTCATAAAGAATTCTTACTCTGTCTCTACTTATATCTCCACTCATAGCCCATTCGATTACGTCAGATTTTGAAAGGACCTTACCCGCTGAGTGCAAAGTAAATTTATAATCATCATGTAGGCATTCGTTCATTCCGTTTTCATCAAGAGACTCGATCGCTTCAGCCCATTTTTCTAATAACGTCATTATTATTCCTTTTTTATTTTATTGATTGTTATTTCTTTTTCTTAATTCTTAGTTTTTTATGTTCAACAAGTAAAATCTTTATTGTTGTATTTCCAGTGTTGGTGACTTGATGAACTGCGCCTTGATCTGTATGTCCGTTATCTCCAGCTTTAAATTCACGCTCAGTAATTGTTCCATCTTTTGCTGTTGACTTAAAAGTACCACCCTCAACAACATAAAAAGTTGTTACCTTGTGCTTGTGCATTTTATCGCTCTGCCCTGGCTTAAATTCAACTTCATAAACTTTTACATCTTTGTTCTCAAGTATAACTTTATATACTTCTGGTGAGACTTTCTCTGGAAGTTGAGAATAAGCTAAATCACTAAAAAGGTAGATTGTAAATATTAATAATAGTTTATTAATCATTATGTTCTCCAAGTTAATACAAATTAGTTCTTACGCTTAATAAGTGCTTTTCCTAGTAAATTGTCATTGAAATAATTTATCATTTTTCTATATAAATTTTTTCTAGCATTGCCGCCAGACATCCCGTGAGCTCTGCTAGGGTAATAAAACACATCTATTTGCTTGTCATGCTTTACAAATTCCTCAACGAGCCAAGTCGTATTTTGTGAGTGAACATTATCATCACCGGTGCCATGTATGACCAGTAGCTTACCATTAAACCTATCGACATATGATAAAACTGAGGTTGAATCATATCCGGCTTTATTATCTTGAGGCAGACCCATTGATCTTTCAGTGTATATGGAGTCATATAACCTAAAGTCCATTACTGGAGCTACCGAAACTCCGACATTAAATAAATCAGCATTTTTCGTTAACATTAATCCTGTAAAATAACCGCCTCCTGACCAACCCCATGCCCCTATGCGATCGGGATCTGCAATTCCTTTATCAATCAAATATTTGACTCCTGCAGCTGTATCTTTCGCTAAATATTGAGCCATATCGCCATAACTTAAATTTTTGAATGCTTCTCCTCTACCGCTCATTCCCCTGGCATCCATAGAAAAAATGATATAACCCTGTTGAACTAGATATTGATTCCAAACGCTACCCCACCGGTTATTAACAATTTGAGTCCCGGGCATACCGTAGCCATGAACAATGACAGGATACCGCTTTCCTTTTACATAATCGGGAGGATATGTAATTATTCCATCTAGGTTTGTTAACCCATCATCTGATTTAAATTGAATAATATTAGGATAGGACCAATCGTACTTTTGAAATTGGGACTTATCCGTTTCTGATATAACCTTAACTAGTTTCCCATCCATATTCTTCAGTACATGCTTTTGAGGTTGGTTGATGCTTGAATATGAATCAATAAAACCATCACCTTCAGGCAAAATCCTTACTGAATGCGATCCATTCTCAGGTGTAAGTAATTTTAGTTTTGACCCATCAAAGTTGACCGAATAAAATCTAGACTCAAAAACAGATTCTTTATTTGAGGTAAAATATATTTTGTTTTTTTTCTCATCAACGCGAACGATTCTTTTGACCTCCCAATTACCATCAGTTACCTGCTTTACAAGCTTTCCTTTTGAAGTATGGATAAATAAATGGCGCCACCCAGATCGCTCGGATATCCAAAGAATATTTCCATTTTGAAGAAAATGATAATTCCTATGCAAATCCACCCAACCATTAGGGTCTGATTCGGTCAATCCAGAAACTGATAGCCCTCTTTGCCAAGAAACATTTAAAAATTCCCAAAAATTCTGAAGACGATTCATCCGCATTATGATAAGATTATCGTCATCACTCCACCGCATCCAGGGGTAATACTTATCTTCAGTATCTTTTATGTCCATTTTCTTATTTCGACCCCTGTTAACATCAACAACGTATATTGCCATAGTTGGGTTGGTTTGCCCTGCTTTTGGATAATGTATTTCTTGGGTTGTAGGATATAGGCCAAGTTCATCAAACATTGTAAAAACCGGTACTTTTGATTGATTCTCTTCCCAATAAGCAATGTATTTGCTATTTGGTGACCACCGATACGCATCGAAAGAACCAAACTCCTCCTCATATACCCAGCCAAAATGACCATTTAAAATAGTGGTAGATCCAGTCTTGGTCAGTTTTTTCTCTTTTCTTTTCTTTATATCAAAAACATAAAGATTGTTATCTTTTCTAACATAAGCCACCTTTAAACCATTAGGGGCAAATTTTACATTTCTTAAATTATCATTATCATTTGTTATTGGAATAACATCCTTAGAATTCAAATCGAGAATATAATATTCACCATAGTAAGAATGTCTCCATATTCTTTTTCTTTTAGTGAGTAATAATAATTTTGACTTTGATTTATCTAATTCAAAATTAACTATTGATAATTTTTTACCATTCATATACAGTAGTGAGCTATCAGCAAAAACTGAAGTGTCCTGCTCTGGAAAATTAACGCTCACAATATGGCCTTTGTAAGATCCTTTGCCCCACGACAGGTAAGTATTATCATTCGGATGCCATTTCATCATACCTAGACGAGCATATTCGAAAGGTGATTTTCCCTGCACATCATCAAACGACAACCGTTTATTTTCACCTAATAAAATGGATAGAAATAACAGAATTAAAATTTCTTTCTTAAATATCATCCTTCAAGCTCCTTTTAACTTTTCTAAGTAAATCAATCATCATTTTTTGATTTAATCGACCTGTATTAACATTCCTAGGGCTAGGATGGTAGCAGCCCCATAAGATTTTCCCATTAGGAAGTGTGTATTTTTTATCATGACCAAAGGGGTAATCTTTTAATATAATGTCAAAATTTTGTTTAATATATCTCAAATATCCATCAAATCCAATCTTCCCCAATGCTAAAACAACTTTAATTTTTGAAAGAATGCGCATTTCTTGGTTAAAATAAGGTGAACACTGCCTTAATTCTTCAGCGGTGGGTTTATCATATGGGGGCACACATTTTAAAACGGGCGTCATGAATGCATTATTCATGATTAAACCATCAGTCAATGAATCAGAATTGGGCTGATTTGTTATCTTCACATCATTTAAGGATCTGATAAGAAAATCTGCAGATTTATCTCCAGTGAACACCCTCCCCGTTCTATTTCCACCATGAGCAGCTGGTGCTAGACCTAAAATTAAAAGACTGGCATTAGCATCGCCAAACCCAGGTATAGGTTTACCCCAGTATGTCCATTCTTGATATTGCTTCCTTTTTTCCAAGGCTACTTTAGTTCGAAATTCAACAATCCTTGGACATAATTCGCATTGGACAAGCTCTTTGTATAATTTTGATAGGGGTCCTTTATTAATTAAAGGGTGATCGGATATTTTTGGCTGGACATTATTCATATTAGAATTATATTTAAATTTATGTAAAATACTATGATCAGTTGCGTTTAGCGGTAACTAAATCATAAATTCCCCACCCTTAATTACAAAATTAAGTTATTTAATTTAAGGAAAAAAACTATGGCAATGCTGACAACTATTCGAAATCGCTCTCATGTTTTTCTATGGGCGCTATTAGTTCTATTTTTACTAAGCATGAGTGTTGGTGGATTAGTGGGTGGTGCAAATATTATTGACCAATTACTTGGCAGGGTCAACCCTGCAGAAGCTATTGGATCAGTTAATGGTGATAAAATCACGCCTGAGCAATTCAATCAAGCTGTTACGGCAAGATTAAGAGCTATGCAGAATTCCGGAGCGGAAATATCTGATCAATATTTAGAGACCATTCGTCAACAAATATGGAACGCTTTTATTGAAGAAAAACTTACACAACAAGCCATTGAAGACTTAGATATAAAAGTTTCTGATGATGAAATTCTATACCATCTAAAAAACAACCCGCCTTTTGATATTCAGCAAATTTTTTATAGAAATAATGTTTTTGATAGGGAATATTACATGCAAGCCTTAAATACTCCTGGAATGGTTGACTGGGGTCCAATCGAAGCATGGATGCGTGACTTTTATCTTCCTCGATATAAACTACAACAAATTATAAAAATGTCAGCAGTTGTTAGCGCCAATGAAGTAAAAGAAGAATTTATTAAACGAAATATTGATTATACTATTTCTGCAGTTCATGTTCCAAAAAACTCTATTCAAGATCGCGTAATTAAGCCTGAGGATAGCGAGTTAAAAAAAGAATACAAAAATAGAATTGATGAGTTCGAAGAACTTGAAAAAAGGCATATGTCTTTTATCAGCTGGCCAAAAACTGCATCACTAAATGATACCAGCAGAACAAAGCAAGAAGCTTTAGACGTCATAGCAAGCTATAAGAATGGTACGGATTTTTCAATACTTGCCAATATACATACTCAAGATCCAGGTAATCAAGTTACACCAGATTCAGGAAGAGGGGGCGATTTAGGTTGGTTTGGAAAGGGGCAAATGGTTAAAGCATTCGAAGAGGCAGCATTTAATGCTAGGCGCGGTGCTGTTGTAGGTCCTGTGTTGTCACAATTTGGTTACCATATAATTAAAATTGATAGCGTTAAAAACAGAAAAAAAGATAATCACCAGATTAAAGCGAGGCATATTTTATTAAAAATAGAATTAGGTCAAAAAACAAGAACAGAATTAAGAAGAAAGGCAACATTATTTAGTTATGATGCGCAAGACTACGGCCTATCTACCTCTGCTGATAGCCATAGCGTTAGTATGCAATCTGCAACAAATCTTAAAGAAAATGATTTTTTTATACCACAAATAGGGTCCTTTAGATCAGCGGTTAGGTGGGCATTTAATTCAAAAATTGATGCCGTTTCAGATCCAATAGAAACTGAGAGTTTTTATGCAGTTTTTAAATTGGATTCAATTACCCCGGCTGGCACTGAAAGCTTTGACGATACAAAAGAGCAAATCTATAGAGATCTTATGAGTGACAATGAATTTGATGCTACAAATCTATATGCAGAAGAAATAAAAAATGAAATCCTAAATGGCTCTACATTTAAATCAATAAAAGAAAATAATAACAGAATTGAGCTTGTTCCTTCAGATAAAAAAACCTTGAATAGTTCATTTATCTCTCTTGGCAAATCAGAGCAATTAGTTGGTGCCCTTTTGAATTCAAATAAGGGTGATATCTTAGGTCCAATAAAAACGGCTAGAGGTCATGGAATTGTTAAAGTGCTCACTATTGAAAAATTTGATTCAACAAATTGGTCTACATCTAAAGATAACATTAGAACAGATCTTATCAGTAGAAAAGAACGTGAATCGTATAGCGATTGGTTAAAAAACTTAAAAGATGAAGCTGATATAGTCGATAATAGGAAATTTCACTTTTAGCATAATAAACTTATTTTTCCACCATAGGTTGAATCCTGGTGCGCACAATCCAGGAAGAAGGAAAATTCTTCTTAACCAATTCTTGTCTTAATTTTTCTGCGCTATCTCTATCTAAAAAGTTTCCAATTCGTACTTTATAATTTGGTGCTTCAAAAATAATATAAACCGATTCAGCAATAACTGTTTCTAGGTCTTTTTTAATATTTTCTGCCTTATTACGATCTTGCGTAGCAAAAATTTGAACCCTAAATCCCTCAATTTCAACCAAAAGTGAATCGCTAATCGTATTACTTATTGTTTTTGAATCAAAAGAAGAAAGTGGGTTCACGATTTGTGGCCACTGTGGTTCCGGATCATTAAGCAGCTCCGGATTAAATTCTATTTTTTTATTTTGAGAATAAATTAGACTAAATAACAAAATAGGTAATATTGTCTTCATATTTCTCTTAGCTTATTAGCTGGGATCCAGCCTTTTTTTCCATCAAGCAATATTATTTCACTCCACCCTATTTGAGAGTCTTGAATCTCAACTTTTGTACCTTCATGTATTCTAAAAACAACATTTTCTCCTCTCATAATTGGCGCTGACCTTACATCGATCGCAGTTGGTAAGATAACAGCATAAGAACGATCAGAAATGCTCCAATATTTGTCAAAACCCATCCATGAAAATATAAAAATGAAAGCGAAGAGCATATATCCTGAAACTGAATTAACTCTATTTGTAATAATTGAAAAGTAATTCATTATATATTTCATCCCAAATAAAAGGAAAAAAATGCCAACCATACCTAATAAGTCAAATAAAGTAAATTTTTCAATCATTGCATTATATAAAGATAATATATATAAATCATCCGGTGGAATAATCCTATCTCTTACCAAAGTTTTTAAATAATGTAAATTAAAGTCTATATCTAAGTCTCTAGGGTCTAATATTTTTGCCTTTTCGAATGCCCAAATCGAATTCCCAATATCCCCATTACGATAATAAGCATTACCTAAATTATAATAAACATCTTCATGCTCAACCCTTGCTAATATTTCTTCATAAGAACTAATGGCTTGAGTAAAATCATCTGCATTGTAATGATTATTGGCTATTTGAAATAGTTCATTATAATTCTGAGCAATAATAATATTTAAAGAGGCTGCAATTAATAAAATTTTATTCATCATAGGATTTTATCTATATCTGTTAACAATTTTTTAATCTCAGAAATAATATCATTAATCTTTTTTGTTGAGTTCGGTGAGAACCTGCTAGCATCACAAATTTTAGCTAAAGAAATAGTTTTATCTAATAATTCAGGAGGTAATTTTGATTTTAAAATATTTTCTAAAATTAAGGGGTCAAGATTCTCAGAGCGCAAATATAATTTTGTTTTAAAATATTTGTACATAACAAATGAAGTGTGTGCAAAAGGATCGCTTGAGTCTTTATTGATATCTTTTAATGCAGCTCTAAGTGCAGCGCGATTCGCTCTAAAGTCAAATGAATTATCTCTATATCTATTTATTCTCATGAAAACTGTTGGGAATACAAATAAACCTATTGAAATAATATAAGATGATAGTACCCATAATGGAAATACGCCATTAGTGGGATTTAATTTGATGTGTGGATCAGTTTTAATATATCTAATATCATTTGCTATCAAATCTACATCTTCTTTTATCTTTTTATTAGTAATAGCTATTCCATCTCCTGGTGAAACTGTTAGTAATAATGGTTGAGACTTAATAGTTAAAAATTGATCTAAAGCTGGATCAAAATATGTAAGGGGAATTGATTTAATGTTATACGAGCCAGCTTGACGAGGTATAAGTATATATTCAAATTTTTGTTCCCCGGTAATTTGATCTCTAAATTCATCTCTTTTAAAAGATGATGTTGGTGGAAAAACTTCCATATTTTGAGGAAAATCTATTTGATTGATTTTGAACTGATTTAAATTGCCGGTACCTTGTAATAATACATGAAGTGAAACCGCTTCATTAACAGAAACCTGCGGGGTATCTATCCAAGTGTTAATTGTAAAGCTACCCACAGCACCGGTGAAATCAACAGGTGGTGATTCTGGATAAGGGACAACATTAATAGTTAATGTATCAGATTCGATAAATTTTCTTTGCGTTTCTTTGAACATTGAATTAAAAAATGGATCATCAAACACGCCTCTTCTTTTTCTTTGCGATACTTCAACATTGCAAATTGCCGTCATTGGAGATATTCTTAATTTTCCTATTTGAGTAGGGAACATCGCAGATTTATACAAGGTAGCAACTTTGTAATTGATTCCATTTATCTGAGTATTGTTAAATCTAGCTGTTCTTGCGGGAAGTAAATCTTCGCTCCAAAAACCAATGCTTTTCGGATATTCAATACTTTCAACAGAAAGATTTGTCCGAGTAAACAATCGGTATGTAATTGTAACTTGCTCTCCGAGATGGATTTGCTCTTTATCAGGCTTAGCTTCAATGAAAAGATTGGCTACCTGAGCCTTGCCTAAACCTTTTTCAACAACAATTCCAATAGGGTTGGTCTTGTAATTTTTATTCCCTACTCTAACATTCATTGATGGAATATTCAATTTACCATTCTTCATGGCAAGAAGTGTCCAAGTTAGGCTTCTAGTGCTTGTCATAGCGCCATTAATCCATTGAATATTTGTTTGTTGGGCAGGACCACTAATTACTCTAAAATTTGTCGATAAAGGTGAAATATCTACGCTTGGCGATTCATCGGCATTGGTAGCAATGATCTTAAATCCAAATGTTTCAGATTTCGAAATATTATTAGCATCAACTGATGCCGACACAGACACTTGAGCCTGCAAATAAATACTCATTGCAAATAGAGGTATTAATTTTTTTAATATTCCAGTATACATTACCAATCTTTCAGTAACTTTCTTGTCTTCGCTCTTTTTATCTGCTGTTTCTGCATTACTTTTTCATCATTTTTTATAGCCTCTAATATACTTTCAGCTTTTTTTAAGTCTTGAGATTTTTTTTCATCTTGAGGTTGCTCTTTTTTTTCATT
>CAYLUE010000014.1:2950-21861 GCA_964386795.1 uncultured bacterium | reverse complement strand
TTTTTTGATATTTTATATATTCATAATTATATCTAGCCTCATCATCTTTGGGATTTAACTCCAAGGCTTTTTTGTAGAAAAGAAGGGCTTGATCTAATTTATTATTTTTATAACTGATATTACCTAAATTATAAAAGGTTTTTGATTTCAATTGATTATCAGAATAAGGCAGGGTTGCATTAAATGAAGATTCAGCTTGATTTAGCTCTTCCTGCATAAACAAAGCAGATCCTTTTCCAAATAACGCTTCAGCGCTCTCAGAATCACCAGATAATATTGAATCGTAATATTTTTGCGCTGCATAATACTTCTCATCTCTAAAATTTTGAACCCCTTGATCTTGGGCGGACAGTATAATAGTTGAAAAATAAAAAATAGTGAGTATATTTAATTTTCTAATCATTTTTAATTCTTACGAGTTGAAATAAGCATGCTAATTATCATTAACAAAAGTGATACAATTCCAAATTTTTGATACTGCTCTTCAAAATCAGAATAAATATGGGATTTTATAGTTCTTTTTTCCATTGCATCGATGCGTTTAAGAATATTTTTATAATTTGCAGATTTATTATTAAATCGAACATAAGAACCTTTGCCTGCATCTGCAATTTCTTCTAAGATTTTTTCATTTAATTGTGTAGTTATAAGTTTTCCTGAATTATCCTTTTTGTACTCTGTTATTCCGTTAATATCTATCTCTGGTATCAAGGAGCCTGAAGTTGTTCCAACGCCAACCGTATGCACGATCATATCCCTTTTTGAAGCTTGGCGCGCTAAATCAATAGCCTCACCCTCATGATCTTCACCATCAGTAATTAATATTAAAACTTTATATTTCGAGTTGTCTTCAGAAAACGCGGAAAGACCAGTTTGAATGGCAGAGCTCAGCGCTGTACCTTGCGTTGGAATCATATTTGTATCAATTTGATCTAAAAAAAGTTGCGCTGCTTCATAGTCGGTTGTTAAAGGCAAATACAAATGACTTGATCCGGCAAATACAATAAAAGCAACTCGATCCCCTTTTAATTTTTGGATCATTTGTGAAATTTCAAATTTGGACTTATCTAACCTAGAGGGCTTAACGTCAGTACCTCTCATACTAGATGACACGTCAATACAGAATACTAGATCAAGGCCTTTTCTCTCAACTGGAGCCAATCTGATACCAATCTGGGGACCAGATGCGGCAAATATCAATATTGCGGTTGAAAAAAGAACTAAAGCTTGTCTTGTTTTTGCTTTTCCTATATCAATTTTTTCAAATAAAATATTTTTTAAATTTTCAGCAGTATTAGGAAGTAGTTGTATTTTTTTTAATCTAAAGAAGTCAAAAAATACAATTAAGAGAAATGGAATGTATAAAAATAAAATGTATGGAAATCTAAACTCTATCAAAATCTTCTCCTAAAATAGAATCTTCCAATAACATTACCGCTAAATCCAAATAAAAGTGCAGGTATAAGTAAATACCCATAAAGTTCTCTGTATTGCGTAAAGACCTTGATTTCAACTTCTGTTCGCTCAAGTTCATTAATTGTAGAATAAATCTGCTTTAGGCCTTCGGTATTGGTTGCTCTAAAGTATTGACCACCAGTTTGTTTTGCGATTTCCCTAAGCGTTTTTTCATCAATTTCATTTCTAATATATCCACGTCCAGGTATAAATGAAACGTCTTGATTCGTTCCAGCGCCAATAGTATAGATTTTTATTCCAAATTGCTTAGCAAGATCTGCTGCAGTATTTGGGTCTAGCTCACCGGCATTATTACTTCCATCAGATAATAATATCATTACTTTTGATTTTGCATCAGATTTTCTTAAACGATTAGTTGCATTAGCTATCGCCATTCCAATTGCGGTTCCATCATAGGATTGCTGCGCTACCGTAATTTCATCCATCAATGATAATAAAACTTCATTATCAATAGTTAATGGACACTGAATGAATGATTCGCCAGCAAATACTAATATTCCAAGCCTATCACCTTTTCGCTGAACAATAAAGTCTTTCGCAGTTTTTTTTACAACCTCTAAGCGGTTCGGCTGAAAATCAGTTGCAAGCATAGAAGAGCTAATATCTATTACCATCACTATATCAATGATTTCTATATTCTTTTTTTGAAGACTCTCAATTATTCTAGGGCGTGACAGGCCTAGAGTAAGTAATGCTATTGCAAGATATTGAATTAACGATAATAATCTTTTTTTATGGATTCCCTTTTTTATCATTTTATCTGAAATTATCGATGCTGAAGAAAGTCTAAATGAACCTTCCTTTGATTTTAAAATAAATGATCTATAAAAAAAAATTAGAGGAAGGGCTAGAAGAAAAAGCAAATACCAAGGATTACCAAATGTGATCATATTAAAAGATTTTTAATTTAATAACGCGGTATGGTAAAAATTGTTTCTGATAAAATACTATAGAAATAGATTTCTATATTAGATAAAGCGGGTAAATAGAACTTTATGCTTCTTTATCTTCTTCAGGTGTATCAACGCTTTCTTGCACATCCTTAAGCTCGTCTTTAACGCCATCAACAGCGCCTTTAAACTCGCGTATACCTTGCCCTAATCCTTTTGCAAGCCCAGGTAGTCTTTTTGCTCCAAAAATTAATAGAATTACTAAAGCAATTAGGGCTATTTCCCATCCCCCTGGCATTCCAGCGTAAATTAAATCATTATATAACATAGAATCCTCCAATTATTTTATAACCATAAAAGGCATAAACAATTTATAAAAATTAACGGAAATACCGCAAAAAATAATAGGCAACTGAAAACCCAATAATACTAGTAAAATTAAATGTCAATCTCAAGCCAAACTGGATAGAAAACATAATCAAGTCCAATGAAACGACACCAGATTCATTTGAGGTTAATCCGGCTAGAGAAAAATCAACGCTTCGTAAAAAGAATTCACGAACAACGCTGTTTGGGAGAATCCAACCCAATAGCTCTCCTAGAAGAGTACCAAGAATAGTACCGAAAAATAAAATTAATACTACAACACCTATGGAACGTTTATTCATAATTTATATTTTTGCTAAAATTGTTTCTCCACCTTTAACCTTGTCGCCTTCTTTAACACAAATTGTTACATTGGAAGATACAACTAGATCCGTTCTACTCCCAAAGCGAATAAAGCCCATGCGATCCCCCTTCATGACTTTTAAATTAGGTTTAGCATAGCACAAAATGCGGCGAGCAATCAAACCTGCTATTTGTTTTATTTTATATTTAGAATTATGATAGGCTATAGTAGTAATTACTTGTTCATTTACATCAACAGCTTTATGATTGAATGCCGCAATAAATTTTCCATTTTTTCTCTCTACATGATCTATAATACCATCAAATGGATATCGATTAACATGGACATCAAATAAGTTCAAAAAAATAGAAATTACATAAGAAGAAGGTCCTATATCGTTATCGTTAACTACGTCAATAGAAAGAATTCTACCATCAGCAGGAGAGACAAAAAAAGAAGGATCATTATTAATTTTTCTAAGGGGATCTCTAAAAAAATATATGGTAAATAAAAACACAATACCAAAAAAGTAATATAGAAAAGTTAAGTATTGATTATTAGATGCATGCGAATAGACGCCAAGCGGAAATGATAGGGTGAGTAAAATAAAAAGTGTAGCTCGACCTTCTTTAGCTATCATGTTTAGAAGCTATCCAAAATTAAATATCTATTTATTATGCGACCTTCCCGCCATACTTTTAATGAAATACGATCTCCTGGTCGAAGGTCAAGAACTGCTATAATCTCATAAATATCTTTCAAGCTAGATACGCTTTGATTCTCAACGCTCAGAATTACATCCATGTATTGCAATTTAGCTTTATCGGCTGGGCTATTTGGTGCAACCTGGGCAATAATGACACCTTTGCTAGAATTCATTTGCCAAAGTTTTGCGGTTCTTGAATCCAGTGATTGGCCGCGAAATCCTAAATTAAAACCCCTAACAATTTTCCCTTTCGATCTAAGCTCTTTGACAATACTTAATGCACGGTTAATTGGAATAGCAAAACCTATACCAATAGATCCTTGCCTGTTTCTATTTCCTGTATATATAAAAGTATTTATACCAATTACCTCACCTTTTACATTAACTAAAGGACCACCACTATTACCGGGATTTATCGCAGCATCAGTTTGAATCATATCTTGAAAAACATGACTACCCTGTTGTCCAAAATCCATATCTTTACCACTAACGATTCCTATGGTTGCTGTTGGCTGCTGATTCACATCAAATAAACCAAATGGATTCCCAAGAGCAATCACCCATTCGCCGATAATTAATTTATCTGAATCTCCAATCTTCATATAAGGAAAATTGTCTCCATCAAGCTTTAATAGAGCAAGGTCAGTTAATTGATCAACTCCTATTACCTCAGCCTCGTATTCATTACCCCCAGGAAGCGTTACAATAATTTTTGAAGCATTTTCAACAACATGGTCATTTGTAACAACGTAACCATCCGGGCTTATTACAACGCCAGAGCCGGAGCTTTTTACTTCCCTCATATTTAACTCCGATGGGAAGAGTTGTGAAAAAACTGGATCTCTTTGAAATTGCTCAAACCATGGATTTACAGAAAAACGTTGAATTTGCGTAACATTGATGCTAGCGACGCCGGGGCTAGCGACGCCTATTGAATTGGTTAGCGCGTTTTGCCTTGATACTTCAATCGATTGTGATTGAGCAAGGATTATTAATGGAGATAACATTGATATTATAATTTTATTCATAATCAACCTGCTTTAGCACCAATCCTTTAGATGGTGCTTTAAAAATTTGGACATTCTCTCTTGGGTTAAGTAATAAATCTTTAAATTGTTTAATGCTGTAATTATTCTTTCCAATTTCTAGCATAGTACCAACAAGATAGCGAACCATGTGGTGCAAAAAACGATTACCTGTAATATGATAATTTAATATAGACTTATCCTCTTTCCATATTGATTCATAAATTTGACAATTTCTATTTACGATTTTTTTATTACTCTTACTAAACGAAGTGAAGTCTTGTTCACCTAAAATTAATTTTGAAGCGCTATTTAGCAAATCTATATCAACAGGTAAAATATGGTAAGTGTAATGATGATCAAGTAAAAAAGTGTTGGTACGCAGCCTATAAACATAATGTCTTTTGGTTGCGGAATAACGAGCATGGAAGTCATTATTAACTTTTTCGCATTCAATAATTTTAATACGATAATCTAATTTAGCATTTAATGCGTTTATCAGAATGCTAGAGTCTATTTCTTCTGGTAAATCAAAATGAGCAACCTGACCTAATGCATGAACACCCGAATCGGTTCTTCCAGAACCAAATACATTGATTTTTTTTGAAGTAAAATCCTTTAATGCATTCTCTAAGGCTCCTTGAATAGTTAAATATTTTTTTTGAATTTGCCATCCATGAAAAGCGGTTCCATCATACTGTATAATAATTTTATATCGTAACAAATCTAAATAGCTGAATAAAAAAGATTGTGACTAAAAAAACTTGTAAAAAATTTGTAAGGTTAAAATATATGGGATCAACGATCTTCCTTGGAAAATGTGAACCATAACCACGAAGCTTCATTGCGAGCGAAATATCTTCAGACCTATCAAGTTGATACGCTAAAATAGAGGGAAGTTCTTTTGAAATCTCTACCAATCGACCATAATAGGAATCATTAAATTTGATCCCTAATACCTTCTGGCTATTTCTCTGATGTTGCCAATGAGATTGAAAAGTAGGATAGAATCTTAAAGATAAGGCTAAAAAAAGAAAAAAATTATCAACCCATTTCCATTGAATATTTAATTTTGACCAAAAACTTCTTAAGGATTTAATTAGATTTTCTGATGATGAAAGCTCCAAATAAAAATTCATTGAAATAATCATAAAGCTAAATTTAATAAAAGCATTAAATGCTTCGCTTATTGTTTGATATAACGTTGAATCTGTTAAAACATAGGAAAAAAGAATGTATATAAACAGCATAATTGGAAAGAAGAAAAGTGTGGGCAGGTACTTACGAATGACTATCGGTATGAGCTTAGTATTTTTTAGCGCAATAAGTAGAATAACTATTCCGTAGACTGCTAAATGCAATATAGAGTTTCCCAGCATTAATGACAGTGATAAAGCTAAAAAGAAATACAGGTTAACTATTGGATGACTAAACATGCCTAAAATTTATAAACTATATTATAGCCAACAGTCATTGCATTATCTTTAATAAAAGGGACAATTGTTAACTTATTATTTTTCAGCTTTCTCTTTAAATATAGCGCATCAATTGATGAAATAGCATGATTCATAATTAAACCACCAACAGCAAATGTTGATACTAATTTTAAATTATCAGATAATATTCTTTTTGATTCAAAAGAATTTCTATTGTCAATATTATCCCACTTCCAGTGCCAACCATTTCCCTGGGGATATAAATCATCACTCTGTCTATTTCTTAAATGCTCATCGTTATATTCAAATCTAGAGTTATAATTACCAATATCCACCCAAAACTCATGGTCTTTATCCATAGAATTAACGGCAGCATGCTCAGAAGCAAATGCTATATAGTTTCTTTTTATTTCATTAGAATATTTTGATGTAACAAAAATAGAAATAAGAATTCCAGCTTCAAGATAATTATATACTCTTGAGCGTTTATTAAAACCTAAATCTTGTTGTCCCCATCCAGGAAGCAATAAAGATTTGACTACTGGGTCAAATGATTTTTGTTCTTTTTGCTGGCATAAGCCAATAGATAGCATAAAAACAATACAAGTAAGTGATTTTATTTTATTTTGATAAGAACAAAGCATATTAAACTGATAAATAAGCAAAGTATAGAAAAAATATTTCCATATTTTGCATAAAAAGTTAATTCATTATTTAAGTAAACTTCACCTTTAAATACTTTCTGCTCATTAAAAGAGGCTTTATAGATTTCCTCACCAAGCGGATTAATAATTGCAGAAATTCCTGTATTCGCACTCATAGCAATACCAGTTCTATATTCAACTGCCCTTAATTTAGCAATTTCATAATATTGTCGAACACCAGATGAGTTTTGCAACCAAGCTACGTTTGCTTCAATAGTAAAAAAACGTGCTCCTTCTACAATAAACTGTCTAGCCAGTAATGGATTAGTTGAATCATAACATATCATATTGCTAAATAAAACCGAGTCTAATTGAAAAGTGGTAAATTCATCACCATGGGAAAAGTTTCCTTGTCCAAAATTTAATTGTTTCAAAATGGGAAATCTTGATGAAAGAGGAATATATTCTGCAAAAGGCACTAAAAATAATTTATGATATAATTTATTTTCTTTAGAGCTAAAGAAAATAGAGCCATTATATATTTTTTTATCATTAGGTGACGCTTTATAGTCAAGAGTTCCCATCATCAAAGGGATTGATGTTGAGTCGACTAATTTTTCAAATTTATTATTTAAATAAGAAACGCGCATATAATTTGGTAGTGCTGCTTCTGGCCACAAAACTAAATCAGGTTTCAATGAGTAAGCGATTGTGTTTAATGAATCCATTACTTCATACAATTCATTCCTATAGCTCGCCTCCCATTTTAGATTTGGATCAATATTGGGTTGGATAATTGAGACATTTCTTTTTTCCCAGTGCATATTGCTCAATGCGCGAAATTTATAGTTTCCATAAAAAATTGGAATTATTATTATTAAAAATAAAATTAGATTTTTTTTTGGATTGAGTTTATTTGTAAAGATTGATAAATATAATGCTGCATTAATAAGCATGATCCAGAAAGCTACCCCTTCTGATCCAGTTGTATCAATTATTTGCAAAATACTTAAAAATTTTGTTTGGGTTAAGGCAAGATTCGACCAAGAAAAGGCAAGCGGTCCATAACTACGGATAAATTCCATAGAAACCCACATAAACGGAATTAAGTATTCTATATAATTAAATTTATCTTTAAACCAGCTAACAGCACCTCCTAGTATAGCCCAAAAGATTGAAAGATATAGTATTGCTGCAACCAGAGAAATAATAACTGGTAAAAATGATGCCCCAGAATTAAGCCCTATCCAGTATAATGATATCGTATTGGCAATAATAGCTGCAAAATAGGAGTATTTTATTGAATCAATTATTTTTTCAGTTAACCAAATCCTGATTAACGGGATAAATCCAAATAAAGCCAACATCCCAAAAAATGGCGGATAGGATAATCCAATCGATACTCCAGAAATCAATGCTAATTTTAATGGCGTAAGGCTAGATATCTTCATTAGTAATTTAATTGATCTAGATAGTGCTGCAGGAAAATTGCAGCAGCAGTATCATCAATTTTTGATTTATTGTGACCTGTTTTAATACCTTGCTCAACTAGGGATTTCTTTGCGCTTACCGAACTAAGCCGTTCATCAAACATAATAATAGGTATATCGATTTTATTTTTTAGATAATTTGTAAAATCTTCTACCTTATCAGTTTGAAGAGTATTTGCTCCATGCATTCCAATTGGAAGACCAATGATGAGTTTTTCTATTTCATATCTTTCAATAATCTCAATTAAATCAATAGAAAGATTGTCATAATTTGAGAATGAAATAGTTTTCAGTGGTTTTGAGATTATTTTATTAGGATCAGATAGCGCTAAGCCAATTCGCTTTTCGCCATGATCAATAGCTAATAATCTTCCCATAATTAGATGTTATAATATTGTTTAGTTTTGAATGCGAGAAACTTTATCAATGCTTTTTACTTCAGAAACTTTCCTCAATACCCTATCTAACTGCTTTAGATTGCTTACTTGTATAATAAGTCTAGCTATTGCTACGGTATCTTTTACTTTAATATCCACAGAGGTCATATTAATATTTAATTTTGAAATTGTTTCAGTCATATCTTTTAATAAACCTTTTCTATCTTGACCAATAACTTTTAGATGTACATTAAAAAGATCAGATCTAGAAACTTCCCATTCTACTGGAACCAATCTATCTGACTCTTCATTTGATATCGGCAGATTATAACAATTAGCACGATGAACAGTCATTCCTCTTCCTCTTGTAACAAAACCAACCATACTATCTCCTGGTATTGGATTGCAACATTTGCCAAAATTGGCCATAACATTTTTTATACCCTCTAGCTTAATGCTCTTGCTTTCGTTTTTTCTAAAATTGAAAAACCTACTATCCTCAATATCCTTTATTTCTTCTTTTTTTATTGAAGTTTTTTCGATTAATTCACGAATTGCAATCTCTCCTTTTCCAATAGCTTCAAAGAGCTTCTCTACGGTATCTAGTCCAAATTTGGAAAAACTATTTTTTAATTTTTCAGACTGATTAATTAGCTTTAACCTTCTGAGACTTTTGATGAATAGCTGTTCACCTATTTTGACGCTTTCTTCGCTTTCTTTTTTATGTAAGTAACTTTTAATTTTATTTCTAGCTTTAGACGTTACTGTAAATTCTAACCATCCATAGTTAGGCCTCTGTGAATTACTAGTAATTACTTCAACATTATCACCATTTTTAAGAATAGTATTTAATGGTACAACTTTATTGTTCACCTTAGCGCCTAAACAAGTTTTACCAATCTCCGTATGAACATTATAGGCAAAATCAATTGGTGTCGAATTTGCAGGTAATTGTATCAAATCACCTTCAGGTGTAAAAACAAAAATCTCATCTCCAAAAAGATCTATTTTTAATAGATGCATAAATTCTTTTGGGTCATTTTCTTCGCTTTGAAGCATATCAAGAAGGTCACGCAACCATTCAACGTGCGAATCAATATTTTTAGAAGATGCTTCACCTTCCTTATACCTCCAATGGGCAGCCACACCAATTTCTGCAGTTTTTTCCATATCATCAGTTCGAATTTGAATTTCAATAATTTTTCCTTGTGGGCCAATAATTGTGGTATGTATGGATTGATACCCATTGCTTTTTGGCATAGCAATAAAATCTTTAAACCTATCTTGAATAGGTTTGAATTTCTGGTGAAGAACACCCAGCGCCAAGTAGCATTCTTCAACTTTATTTACTACAACCCGCACAGCTAGAATGTCATGAATTTCTTCAAAGGCTTTTTCTCTTTGAATCATTTTCCCATATATAGACGAGTGGGATTTAGGCCTACCATAGACCCTTGGATTCATTTTATTAATTATTAATTCATCATTCAAGGCTGAAGTAATAGTTTTAATGTACTTATCACGTTCTTTATTTGACGATTTTAGTTTTTTATCAATTTCTTTATAGATATCTGGATTTAAAACCTGCAAAGCTAAATCATCTAACATCCATTTAACGCTTGCCATACCTAATCGATGTGCAAGAGGCGCATACACATCACGAGTTTCAATAGCAATTCTACGCTGCTTTATGCGAGACATATATTGAATTGTCTTCATATTATGCAATCTATCAGCAAATTTAATGATTATTACTCTAAGGTCGCTTGCGACAGAGATTAGCATTTTCATAAAATTTCCAGCCTGCTCTGCTTTGCGACTTGAAAAATGTATTCCACTTAATTTGCTTACCCCATCAACTAAATCTGCAACATCTTGACCAAATTCTGATTTGATTTCATCAATTGTTGTTTCTGTATCTTCGACTGTGTCATGCAACATTCCTGAGATAATGGTCGTTATATCCATGTTCCAAGTAGCTAAAATTTTAGCTACTTCCACGCAATGACTATCAAAATACGGTTCCCCAGATAATCGCTTTTGTCCTTCGTGCCGCTTTATGCCAAACTCATATGCCTTCCATAATTGCACTTTTAGCTTTTCGTCATCATCAAAATTATAATGAGAAATACTTTGCATTAATTGATTGAAATTCTTTGGGAATTCACCCCCAATAAAGGGGACTAGTCTTGAAATAGGATTATCCATTAAATGCTGATTCAGCTTCTGGCTCAGAAATTCTTGCTGAATTTTCAAATCGAGCAAATCTATCAATAAATGTTACATTGATATTGCCAGTTGGTCCATTTCTTTGTTTTGCGACCATAACCTGAGCCTTCCCTTTATCTTCATCTTCTTGAGAGTAAATCCAGGGACGATATAAAAACATAACGACATCCGCATCTTGCTCAATGGCGCCTGATTCTCTTAGATCTGATAATTGAGGGCGCCGATCTGTTCTGCTTTCAACAGCTCTTGAAAGCTGCGATAAGGCAACTACTGGAACTTCGATCTCTTTCGCTAGATTCTTAAGCGATCTTGATATATGTGAAATTTCTTGCTGCCTGCTTTCTACCCCTTTTGGTCCAGTCATTAATTGCAAATAATCAACAATAATTAACCCAATATCTTTCTCTGCTTTTAAGCGACGTGCTTTAGCTCTTACTTCTAAGACAGACATCCCTGCGGTATCATCTAAATAAATGGGAGCTTCAGCGAGATTCCCAGAGGCAATACTTAAATTTTTCATTTGGCTTTTTGGCAATTTCCCAGTTCTCACTAGATGACTATCAACCCTTCCCTCAGCGCAAAGTAGGCGCATAGCGAGCTGATGATTGGCCATTTCTAAGCTAAACATCCCAACGCCAACCTGATCCATGACAGCTGCATTTCTGCCCATTGATAACGCAAGAGCGGTTTTTCCCATACCTGGCCTACCTGCAACAATGATTAGTTCACCTTTTTGAAAACCTGAGGTCATATTATCTAAGTCAACAAGACCAGATGCAACACCTGTAATTGAACCAGGTGTAGCGGCAATCTTATCTAGCTGTTCAAATGTTTGGTGAAGCATTGATCCTAAATGATCAAAACCTCCCTTAAGTCGCTTTTCAGATATATTAAATATAGCTGATTCTGCTGCATCTAATATATCATCTACATCTTGATTGTCTTCAGAGGCATTTTTTGAAACTTCATGGGAAACCTGTATAAGGGTACGTAGAATACTTTTTTCTAGAACAATTTTAGCATAATACTCAACATTTGCTGTGGTAGGTACAGACTCTGCTAATCCAGAGATATAGTAAGCACCTCCAACACCTTTTAATTCGTTTTTCTTTTTTAATCGATCTACAACTGAAACCGCATCAATTGGTTCGCCTTTTTCAAAAAGGTCAACCATGCATGAGGCGATACGTATATGAGCATCTTTATAAAACATATTAGGCTTCAGCCATTGTAAAGCCTTACTTACTGCCTCTTTTGTAGTAAGCATAGACCCTAAAACTGCCTGTTCAGCTTCAATAGACTGAGGTTGTCCTTTTAATTCAATTTTATCTTTGTTTGGCATAGCAATTTTTATTTATCAATAAGTGAACGTATCCATTTGAAGTCCTTCCACGCATCTGGCTTCCAATTGGAATTTCTCAATAAAGCGGCTGGGTGATAAGTAACGATTAAATCTGTTCCATGGTAATTATGAATAGTATTGCGCATATCTTTCAACGACTTATCCACACTCAGGAGCGTCTTTCCAGCGACTCTGCCTAAAGCTACAATGAGTTTTGGCTGAATCAAATCAATTTGATTAACCAAATACGGTTCACACTTTTCTATTTCATTTTTTGAAGGGTCACGATTATCTGGAGGCCTGCATTTTAATACATTGCATATAAAAACATCTTTTTCTCTGGACCTATTAATAGCAGAAAGCATTTGGTCTAATAATTTACCTGCCCTACCTACAAATGGCTCACCTCTTAGATCTTCTTGTGCGCCTGGGGCCTCACCAACTAGGATCAATGAAGCATTGAAATCTCCAACTCCAAAGACAAAATTATTTCGAGTTGATCCTAGTTCGCATTTTAAACAATTTTTTATTTCATTATTATAAGAAGCTAGGTCTGATGATCTATTTTTTAAAATTTCACGTTTTTCCTGGCTGTTTTTATTCGAGCTTTTCTTTTCCAATGAAAGGAAAATTTCATTTCCAAATAGTTCTCGATATTGTTTAAAATATCTTAATTCGTCATCATTCAAAAATAATTCTCAAACTATTATGATTCCTCTTGATCTCTTTCCCATTTAATCGCTCCGTCTAAAAATTCATTTACCGAAACAGATGTTGGCTTTTCAAGTTCTTCATAATCATCGGGATTGATTTCAACGACCTCATCATATACGCCCATTTCTTCTTCCTCAGTTGAGTCGATTATATCTTCAACAATTCTATCGCTAAGTACTTGCTTTGCTCGTTTGGACATAACAACAACAGATTCATAGATATCTTCAGCGTTTTTTTCCATCTCACGAATGGATAGTGGTTCAAGTGACATTCAGCACTCCTTTTATTTCATTTTGTATAATTTCTATAATTTTATTTGTAGCATCTTCAAGTTTATCATTAACAATAGAGAAATCAAAATTTGATTTATAAGATAGTTCTAACTCAATCCTTTGCAGTCTTTTTTCTATTTCTTCCTGAGTATCAGAACCCCTTTTCTCTAATCTTTGTATTAATTCATTTAAGTTTGGTGGTTCTACAAAAATTGAGGTGGTCATATTTGGAAAAAGTTTTTGAATAGATACTGCACCTTTAACATCTAGCTCTAATAAAAGAGGTGTCTTATCATCGATTGATTGTTCGATTTGAGATTTTGATGTTCCATAGTAACAATCAAAATGAAAATCCCATTCTATATAATCGTCATTTTCTATGCCATATAAAAATTCTTCTTTAGTAACAAAAAAATAATCAACACCATTTTTTTCATCCGGTCTCTTTTTTCGCGATGTGTGAGAAACTGATAATTGAATTTTATTTTCTCTCTTTAAAATTTCTTTGCATAAAGTGCTTTTTCCAGATCCTGATGGAGCAGTAATTATAAATAAATTTTTCATAAGATATTTTGAATTTGCTCTCTAATCTTTTCTGCTTCATCTTTCATAATAATAATATTGTTTACTATTTTGTCTGAAAAACTTTTTGATCCAATAGTGTTAATTTCTCTGCCTATTTCCTGAAGAAGGAAATTTAATCGTCTACCTGCAGGATTTTTATCTTTTGCTATTTTTTCAAATTGACTAAAATGACTTTTTAACCTAACAACCTCCTCAGTTATATCTGATTTTTCAGCAATGATAGCAATTTCTTGATTAATTCTAGTTTTGTCGAGCTGAATATTGTTTGTTAATTCAGATAGTCTTTTTTTCAATTTACTCATTCTTTTTTTATGTTCAGCGGGCAGCTGTTTTTCGACTTTGCTTAGTTCTTTACGTAATTTACCCAATCTGAATTCAATATCTTTTTTTAGTTTTAACCCTTCCTCTTTTCGCATTTTAATAACTTTATTGCAAGCATCGGATACAGCTTTAAGGATTATTTTAGCGTCTACTGATTTTATTTCATTCGATTTAAATAAATCACCAGAATTAATGATATCGCTAATATTTAATTTCTGATCATATTTTTTTTCTATTGAATTGATAATTTTTATTAATGATTCAAAATGACTTTCATTAAATGTATGTGACCCGTTATCATTGCTAGTGTCAGATTCAAAATTAATATGCACTGTTCCTCTGATAAGTTTATCTGAAATTAAATCTCGTATTTTTTTATCAATTGATGGATCAATATCAAAACCTCTCATTTTCAGATCAAGAAATCTCCCATTTACAGATTTAATCATAATTGAGATTTTGTTATTACCTCTTCCCGCTGAGGACCTACCATAGCCTGTCATGCTATTAATCATTTTATTTTAACTCCAAAAAAGCGTGGAAACTTACAATGTTCACAACAATGGTGAAACAATTATAGAAATTCAAATAATCTATAACTTATCTATATATTCTAAAATTAAGTCAGAATTTATACTTAATGATATAAGATGAGTCGAGCCCAAGCCTGAATTTTGCGGTTCATTCAAAAATGCATAATCCAACGAGATATCTTTCCAGCTTAATCCCACTCCCATTGTTGTGGATTTAATTTTATTTCTACCAAAACGTATTGCGACAATATTATCATAAATAATATTTAGTCCAAATAGAGCATAGGTGTTGTTTTTATTTATGCTCGAAGATGATTTATTTATTCCATTGGTATCCCAAACAAAATCAGCATTCCCCTTGGCATTTATTTTCATCTTTTCGAAGAAATAATTATGTGAAAAACCTGTCACTATTGTTGGTTTAAACCGTTCGATAGTTCCATTATTCCAAACTTGCCAGCTTGTAGTAAAATCTCTGATCAATATCCCTACTCTACCGTTTTGCCAAGGGTGAGATATAAACCCTAGGTCAAGACCAATTCCCGTTGAAGAAAATTCACCTAAAGTATGATAGAGAGATTTTATTCCGATTCCAAATTTGTATGACTCCCTATCCCATGCGGTACTAATATGTATACCTGTCTGTTTTTGCGAAAAATAAGTCAATTTGTTTCCATCTAAACGTTCTCCCTCATCAAGAAGGCCATTGCCCTCTCCAATATCACCAGTTCCAGGAATACCATCTAAACCAAAATCAAGGAGTATGTTTCTCGTGTCAGGTATTTGATCTATACCTTCATACAAAATGATAAGATTTAATGGCCGGCTATAACCCGTTAATGGAAAGCCGATTAAATCACTATTTATCATTCCGCCTAATCTACTTTGATGTGTGTAGTTAATATTGTGCATAGAAGAATAACCACTTGAAGCAGGGTTAAATAAAGAAGATGTCGTAGTTCCGTAATCGGTCACTGCCGCAGATCCCATTGACAATATCCGTGCATCTCCTGCATTTTCATATAGCTGCCAACCGTATCTAACCCAATACGATTGAGAGCTAGATGAGGTAATAAAAAATAAAAGGTATATTAGATTCTTAATTTGGAAAAACTTAAACATTAATTTCTTTACCCTTTATTCTACAATTATCCTCTCTTATTGTTAATTCATTTTTATCGCAAAATTCTAATAAAGGGATAGCATTCTTTCTGGTGGTAAGGGTGAGTGATTTGAACTCAGAAATACTTAATTGGCTATTTGTCTTAAAAAACGATGTTAATTGGATTACAAGTTTTTTATGGTAATCTTCATGTATCCACAGGTCTGAGGCTATTTGAATTATTTTTTCTTTATCTTTTAAAATATGTAAAATTTGTAACGCTTTATCGGGATTCTTATTTTCTAAATCAGAGGACGACAAAAGATTGAATTTAGAGTTTTTTATTTTACTTTCAATCGTATTGGCTATTTCTATATCTGCGCCTTCAAGGGTCATTTTGTTATTCTTAAGGGCATATCCAGCATTGATAACTGACACCTCATCTGTTAATTCATTTATAGTATAATCAAACCATTCCTTACTATAGCCAACCATATTGATTAACTCTTCTCGTGGAATCGATTTTTTATAGGGATGTTTCAAATGAAATTTATTAATCTCGTCTAGTATTTGATTTTTTGATCTATCTAAGATGATTGTATTAAATAAAAGATTGCAATCATTCATAATCTCCTGGCCATGAATCCAATTATTAATTTGAGAGAGATTGGTATTAAATACTCCTGACCATTCTTTTAAGGATAAAGGTTTTTTCCAATTAATATCAATTAATTGATTTATTCTTTTTGATGGATCAAGATCTAATGTCTGGATCAAGAGCTTCAACTCTTTTTTTGATACCTTTGGGTTTTGATCTAAAATCACACACCCCGCTATGGTTTCCATAGGAGAAAAGCTTCTAATAATAAACCGTTGATCATTGATACTAGATATTGGTTTATTTAATTCAAGTAAGATATTGGCCGATTGGCCTGAAGATAAGGTGAGACCGTAAGTAATTGCTTTTGCAACTACCTGGCAAGTTCCAATATGCAAATGCACTGATTGTTTATTTTTTATTTTCCACTTTGTGTTATTGGCCATTATTATATGAGCAATAATTTTAGATGTAGGCTTGATTAAATTCTTTGCAACTAACGTAGACCCTCTTCGAATCGTATTTTTATCTATATTAGATAAATTGATTGCGGCTCTATCCCCCATCTGAACTAACGGTGTTATCTCGCCGTGGGTCTGCATTGATCTCACGGTCACCTTTTTACCTTCCGGCATAACTTCTAATTCATTACTAATTTCTGCCTTACCTGAAATAACAGTTCCCGTCACTACAGTTCCATGGCCAGTTTTAGAAAAAACCCTATCAACCGGTAAATAAAAAAATCCTCTATCGTGATCAGTTTTTACATTCTTACAAAGCATAGCTATTTCTTCTTTTAGCAGATCAATTCCGTTACCAGTCTTGGTAGAAGTTCTGATTATATTAGCATTTTTAAAATTAGTCTGCTCTATAGCAGTTTTGATATCTTTTTCAACCATCTCAATCCAATTTTCTTCTACGGTATCTATCTTGGATAGGGCAATAATTGCATGTTGAACATTTAAAAAATGTAAAATATCAATGTGCTCGTATGTTTGGGGCATCAAGCCATCATCAGCAGCGACTACGATCAAGGCTATTTGTATAGTGGATACACCGGCCACCATATTTCTAATAAACTTTTCATGACCCGGAACATCTATAATGGTAATTTCTTTATTAAAATAAGCAAAGCCTAAATCGATAGTCATTCCTCTATTTTTTTCCTCTAGAAGGTGATCAGTATCTGTTCCGGTTAGAGATTTTACAAGCGATGTTTTACCATGGTCAATGTGGCCGGCTGTGCCAATAACAATTTGCATAGAGTTGATTTAGCCTAAAACTTCAAGAATGGAGTTAAAGAGCAGTTTTTCTTGACGAGGAATTATTGATTTGAAATCAATATAATAGCTATTGCCTTTAATATATCCGACAACTGGATTTTGAGCATTTCTAAATTTATATGATAACTTTGCTGGTGTATATTTTTTGGAATTAATTTTAAATGCTATTGAATCAAATGTAGCCCCAGGAAGTGTACCGCTCCCTGCCTCAACAAGTGTTTCCTGAATTGAAATATTGTGATTTGATCTAAGCTTAGTTGGTATAATTGATAAGAGCTTTTTGGCTCGCTTGTTTAGCTGTTCTCTGTTTGTCATCATCAGTGAAATCGTCAAATTATCTTTTAATGAATCGATGCGCAATGAACGCAGGGTTTCTTCAAGCATCGAAATAGTCCATTTATCGCACCTTACGGTTCTTGCGATGGGGTTTACCTTGATTCGTTTAATTAATGGCCTTTTACCAACGATTAGACCGCATTGTGGACCTCCTAGGAGCTTATCACCTGAAAATGTCGTTATGCTTGAGCCAGATTTAATAACATCGTGAACTATCATATTGGTTGGTATGCCTTTCTTAGATAGGTCTAAAACCTCACCACAGCCAAGGTCTGACATAACGGGAATTCGTTTTTTTCTACCTAATTCAACCAGCTGACCTATTTCAACCTGTTTTGTAAATCCTGAAATCGTATAATTGGATGTATGGACCCATAATATTAGACCCGTATTAGAGGAAATAGCATTTTCGTAGTCACCGATATGTGTACGATTTGTGGTTCCAACCTCAACGAGCCTGCATCCGCTTTTTGCAATCATATCTGGTATTCTAAATGAGCCGCCAATTTCAACTAACTGTCCTCGAGACACGATTACATCTTTGCCTTCTGCTAATTCGTTTAACGATAATAAAACTGCAGCTGCATTATTATTAACGACCATCGCATCTTGCGCACCAGTTATTGAGGAGATTAATGCAGAAATATGCTCTTGTCTCTGACCGCGTTTTCCGGTTTCAAGATTCAATTCTAAATTAACATACCCTGATAATCGTTTTGATACTTTGCTTATAATAGTTTTACCAACTGGAGCTCTGCCAAGGCCTGTATGAAGAATAATACCGGTAGCATTAATAACTGGTTTTATGCTTGCAGTAGATAGTTTAGTTAATTTTAATAAGATACTTTGTATGATTTGGTTGCGATCTAATTGAAGATTTCC
>CAYLUE010000014.1:0-2850 GCA_964386795.1 uncultured bacterium | reverse complement strand
AGAGTATTGCCGATTGGTTGATTGCTAAAATAAATTATTCCAAGCATTATACTGCAAATAATTAAGGTAATGTTTGAAGTTATTCCCACGAGGAAAAATACAGGAATGTTTAATAGAATAATTATCATAAAAGATATTCTTTTATCGAATTTATCACCAATTTTTCCTCCTAATAAAGCTCCAATCATCCCTGCAAGAAATACTATTGTTGGAAAAAGTCCCGCCTTCATATTGTGAGAAATTTCTGGTAAAAAATTAAAGGTATTTTCTGATAAGTGAATCGGCATAAATGTCGTAAAGCCATAATAGGCCATTCCTAAAAATGAATTGGTAATAAAGTAATAAATAAGTGCTGTTTTATTGGTTTTTCTATTTGATTTTTTTGGCTGATTATTAATAATCTGGGTTTTATTTGGAATATTAATAAAAGTTATCAGCGCTAAGATTGCGTTTAATATTCCCAATACAAAATATGAAGCACGCCAAGAAATTAACCCTGCCAATGATACGGCAAGCAATGGACCAAAAGCTGAGCCTAAAGAGCCAAACATGCCATGCACAGCCATACCTTTTGATACTTTATTTATACTTTGCGAAATAAGCGTTAGTCCGGTAGGATGGTAAATACTACAAAAAAGTCCAATAAAGCTTAATCCTACAACCATTATTGTAAAATTTGGTGAAAATGCTACCACCAAAGCTGATAAAGAGGATCCCAATTGATAGATTATCATTAGTTTTTTTCCACCTAAATATCTATCTAGCCAGCCTGCAGGTATGGCCCCAAGCCCAAATAATAATGCACTAATTGATACTACAAACCCTAATGTATCAAGACCTACGTTATATTCTTTTTGAATAATGGGAATTAAGCTGGGGAACGTAAGCATTAATGCATGGACTAACGAATGACTGGAACCTGATATTCCAATAATTATTTTTTCGAATTTTGTCATAAATAAAAAACCCTCACTACCTTATGATAATGAGGGTAAAAATAGTAGCACTGTGAAAAAGGTTACTTCTTTTCGGCAATTCTGATTGCTTTGGCGCCTGTTAACTTTCTCATATAGTTTAATTTTGCACGACGAACTTTACCTTTTCTCTTCACAGTAATTTTACTTATCATGGGTGAGTGTAAAGGGAAAATTCTTTCAACACCAATACCACCTGATATTTTTCTTACAGTAAACGTTGCCGAAACATCGCTACCTTTCTTACCAATCACTAAACCTTCAAATTTTTGCACTCGTTCTTTTCCGCCTTCTACCACCCTTACATCTATTGCAACCGTATCCCCTGCTGAAAATTGAGGCAAATCATTCTTTAATTGATTCTCAACGATCGGTTTAATCTTGTTCATCTTTTTACTCCGATTTATTATTTATATATTTTTTCCAAATATCAGGACGTTTTGATTTGGTGATTTCAACCTGTTGTTCTTTTTTCCAGTCCGTGATCTTGCTGTGATGTCCTGATAGAAGAACATCTGGAACTTGCATTCCTTTAATTTCTCTTGGTTGTGTATAGTACGGCACATCTAAAAGATCCGATGAAAACGTATCTGTCTTGGAAGAATTAATATCATTCAGCACACCAGGTAATAACCTTACAATACTATCAACAATCATTAATGCTGGTATTTCGCCGCAGGACAGTACAAAATCTCCCATTGAATATTCATGCGTTACATATTTATCAATAACGCGCTGATCCACGCCTTTGTAGTGGCCACAAATAATTACAATCTTTTCGATGCTTTTATTCTCTTCAGCGGAATCTTGACACCAGGGAACCCCTTGCGGAGATGGATATAAAACTCGCATACCATCCTCACCGCAAAATTTATCAATTACAAAATCAATCGCTTTGAATAACGGTTCCGCCATCATGACCATTCCAGGGCCTCCACCATAGGGAGCATCATCAATCTGTCGATAGGTGCCCTCAGTAAAGTCTCTTGGATTTACAATATGAATATCCAGAATTCCTTTATCAACAGCTTTTCTTATCATGGAATTCTGAATTACAGATTCTACCATATCTGGAACTGGTGTAATTATTGCAATTTTCTGCTTCAATCCAATAACCCTTCTACGGGTGAAATAGTTACAAGCCCCTCCTTCACGTCTACAGAATAAATGAATTCCGGTACGACAGGAATAAGGACTTCTTTATTATTACTAGAGATAACATACGCATCATGCGCAGGCAAGCTCATCATATCTACTAATTTACCTATTAGCTCACCCGAAACAGTGACAACCGATGCCCCTATCAGGTCTGGCGATATTAGGTTGATTGGATCCTTCTCATTGATTGATGCAAAAAGAAGCTGACCAATCATACCTTCGGCATCATCTCTCGAATCAAGACCTTCAAAATGAAAACGGGGTTTTTTTTCGGTACCAGATACATTCGTTAGCTTGACATCTTGTGCAAAATTCTCGTCAAACCCAATGAAAAGGTCTCGATCGACATATTCATCAAATTGTCGAATTAATGGGCGAACACCAACGTCGCCTTTTAATCCTGTAGCTCTAGTAATTTTTGCAATAGCAAAAAGTTTAGTCTTCATTTAAGTCGATAACTTCTAAACGAGCTCTTTTCCCACCTTCTTTTGCATTAATAGCAAATAATATGGTGCGAAGAGCAGAAACATTTCTACCTTTTTTACCAATTACTTTTCCATAATCACCATCACCAACTGTTAATTCGTAAATTATAGTTTGATCTGATTCTACAGCTTCTACATTTACCTCATCAGGTTTATCTACCAACTTCTTTACAACTGTTTCTATAAGTGACTGCATAATTAATCTCCCTTCGATCTTAGATTATTATTTAGAA
>CAYLUE010000013.1:30347-35888 GCA_964386795.1 uncultured bacterium | reverse complement strand
CACTAAAAGGAGCAAATATTAAATCAGTTAAAATTGCAAAAGATAATTCAATTTGGGTTGCTCATGAAAAGGGACTTGATCATCTTTCAAGTGATTATAAATTAGTCAAAAGCTATAAGGCCAATTTTGGCAAGAAAAATTCTTTAATATCAGATGAAACGAGCGCACTTGCTTTTTCTCCAAATGACATGATTTGGGTTGGCAGCCAACTCCAAGGTCTTACTGTAATAAATCCTAAAAATAATAAGCTTTATCAAATACGATCAATTGAAGAGAAAGATCAAAAAAACTATTCTACTGAAGAATACACTAGATACGCCGTAAATAAAATCTTAGATGGTGATAAAAACCTAATTAATTCTATTGAAAACAACGATCCAAAAATGGCAACCAATGTTTCCAAGATGATTGATGCTATAGAGCGAGGTGCGCGAGAACGACCCCCTATGCCTGATGCCATTAAACTTGGTGGCATGGTTAATTCAATTTATAGTGACGGGAATACCATGTGGCTTTCAAGCAGAGATGGTATAGCAAAAACATCTTATAAGCCTAATAAAAATGAATTCTTATTTTCGGTATTTACCTATTCCAAGAATAATGATAAAAAGTTTTTGCAAAACCCTACAGCATTCTTGTTAGACAACAACACAAATGAAATGTGGGTTGGCACTGAATCAAATGGTTTATTTAGAATTAATCCAAATTCTATGCAAAGCTTAGAGCATTACTTATTAGATAAAGATAATGATAAAAGTTTTTCCTCTTCAGGCGTAAAAGATATTCACCAATCAAAAGATGGTACAATATGGATTGGATCAACTGGTGAGGGTATCTATAGATATAATAGTGAAAATAATAATTTTGATCGCTGGTCTACGAAAGATGGACTTCCAAGCAATACTGTTTTATCTATTTCGTCTGATACAGATAATTCAATTTGGCTAGGCACTAGGCGCGGAGTAGTTAGGCGCTTAGAAAATGGAAATTTTCAATCATTTGAATCTACCGATGGACTTCCTGCTGATATTTTTAATGATAGATCTATAGCTAGAGATGGAAAAGGAAAGATTTATTTTGGGAGTATTGCTGGACTTACTGTAGTAAAGCCACAATCTATTGTTACTAATAATAGAACCCCAAAGCTAGCAATATCATCAGTTGAAGCCCTAGATTTTGATGGCAATAAAAACCCTGTGAACTTTTTGGGAAATAAATTATCTGTAAAAAGAAGAGACGTTCAATCTATTAATATAAATTTTGTTGGTCTTACTTACAATAAATCTGCAAAAAATCAATATCAATACAGAGTAGAAAACCACCTTGATAGCTGGGTGCAAAATGGTACAAACAGATCAGTCTCGCTTCAGGGCTTAGGAGATGGAGATTTTATTTTTCAATTTAAAGCTAGCAATAACGATGGAATTTGGACAGAGACACCCTATTCTTTATCTTTAGAAGTAATTCCACCTTGGTATTCTACATGGTATGCTTATGCTTTATACGTTTTATCAACAATTGGTGTTGGTGCTTTTGCTTTTGTTGGAGTAGATAAGCTTAGGGTAAAAGCCAGAGAGGACCAAAGAAAAGATGAGGAATTAGCACAAGCTCGAGATTTCCAGCTTAAGATGATTGCCAAAGAAATTCCAGACTTTGAGGGAATGTCAATACAAGCATATATGCGTACTTCAACTGAAGTGGGTGGAGATTACTATGACTTTTTCGAGCTCGAAGATGGAAGCTTCTATGTTGTTTGTGGAGATGCTACCGGTCACGGTTCGCAATCGGGCATGATGGTTTCCATTACGAAAGCTGGACTAGCTGGAATAGTTTCAGATTCTCCGGACGTAATATTACACCGCCTCAACAATGTAGTTCGTAGAGTAGATACGGGCAGATTAAGAATGAGCCTAAGCGTATGTATTTTTAGAAATAACAAATTATTTATAAGCGCTGCAGCAATGCCCCCAGCTTACCTTTATAGGGAAGAGACTAAAGAAGTAGAAGAAATAGAAATTCACAACCTACCACTTGGTGGACTAGATAATGAAAGCTTTGATTTAATTGAAAGAGATTTTGACAAAGGCGACCTATTAGTATTATTATCTGATGGACTTCCTGAGGCTCCTAACCCTAAAGGTAACCTGTTAGATTACCCAGCTGTACTTAAATGCATTGAGGAAACTGGTCATTTAGGAGCAGCGCCTGTTAAGGAAGCACTTATTAAGCTGGCAGATGAATGGTTAAATGGTGTACAAACTCCAGACGATATAACATTCGTAGTGCTAGAAAAAAGAAGCCAAGTTGCAAACCTAAAGAAAGTTGAACCAGTAGAGCAATCCGTTAAAAAAATTGCTCAAGCTTAAATAAAATTTATATAAGGAGAATGAAATGTCAAACCCAACAGTAGAATTAACACTCCCAGTCATGGATGATATGGAGCTAGCTGCAACGAAAACAGCAGAAGTGGTAGCAAAGAGAATGGGCCTAGATGATATAAAAACTGCTGAAATAAACATGGCCTTAATTGAAGCATGTATAAATGCATTTGAACATTCAAAAAGCAAAGAAAATGTTTATATTACTTATGTTATTGAAAAAGATAATCTTGTAATAAAGGTAGGCGATAGAGGAGTTGGGTTTGATTCTGAGGTTGTAGCAATACCAAACATTGATGAAAAGATTAACTCTGATCATAAAAGAGGTTGGGGCCTAAAGCTAATGAAAGAACTAATGGACACTGTTGAATTTGAAACAACAGATTCTGGCACTACGGTCACAATGACAAAATCAAAATAATTATTCATTACATACAAGGAGATAATAAATGGCTGATTTTGATATTAAAATAAAAGAAACAGAAGGTGTACATGTTATCACTACAAATGGTTATTTGAACAACTATGGTGGAGAACAAGTTGCATCAGTTTGTCTTCAAAAAATTTCTGAAGGTAAACGAAAATTTTTAATAAATGTAGAAAAAACAGAAATGGTCAATAGTATTGGTGTTTCAATATTAATTGAGGTTATTGAAGAACTTCAAGGTACTAGTGGTGTGCTAGCTTTTTGCAACACCGCTCCAATCGTTGAAAAAACTTTCAATATTATGGGCATTTCAAAATATGCAAAAATTTACGGAACCGAAGAAGAGGGATTAGAAGCCCTTACTTCTTAATAAATATAAATAAATAACTAATTTAGTGGAGGTTAGTGTTGGTACAATACTTTATTGATGGTGGCCCATTTATGTGGCCCATTTTATTTGCTCTTATTTTTGGATTAGCTTTTGCTTTTGAAAGAGCTTATTCCTTAATTATTTCTTCTATAGACTCAAAAAAGTTTTATGAAGATTTATCAAATGTTCTAGAAAATGAAAGCGTTCAAGCCGCAGTTGATTTATGTGATAAAACGCGGGGACCAGTCGCTGGTGTTTTTCATGCAGGTCTATCCCGCTTTCATAGAGGGTTGCGCGAGGTAGAGAAAGCTGTTCAAAATGCTGGAGGCCTCGAAATGGCATTTTTAGAAAAAAATATGATATGGCTAAATACAGTAATTACTGTAGCACCTATGATAGGTTTTACAGGAACGGTTGTTGGTATGGTATCAGCATTTGATGCAATTGAAGCAGCAAATGATATATCACCAGCTGTTGTTGCTGGTGGTATTTCCCAAGCCTTATTAACTACAGCATTTGGCTTAATTGTAGCTATGATCATACAATTTTTTCAGAACTTCTTTGTTTCACGGATTGATCAATTAATTTTAGATATGGAAGAAAATTCTGTTAAGCTAATGGATCAACTTCATATGCAATATGAAAAGCTTGCGCAAGAGTAATTAAAGCACCTTTTTACTGTGGCTAAAAGAAGATTCAAGGGTGGTGAAATACCCACCTCATCAATGGCGGATATTGCTTTTCTGCTCCTAATATTTTTCCTTGTTACTACAACAATAGATATGGATAAGGGATTAGGGATGGTGCTACCAGCAGAAGGCGAAGAAATTGAAATCAATAAGAAAAACATTCTTAATTGCCTAATTAATTCATCTGGGAAAGTACTATTAGGCGGAGAGCCTGTTGATATAAGAAACCTGTCTAAAGCTGTACGGCAGAAAATCGCTGCTAATGACAAGCTTATAATATCAGTGAAAGCACACAGTGCGTCAAGATATGAAGACTATGTAAAAGTTATAGATCAACTTAAAGAGGCAAATGCAACACGCATATCAATTGCAGAGTCTGACTGATGAAATTAAATAGAAAAACAAAACTGGATTCTGAAATCCCTACCGCATCAATGCCTGATATTATTTTTATGTTACTGATTTTCTTTATGGTTACAACTGTATTAAGGGAATATTCTGGACTACCAATATCCCTTCCTAAAGCTAAGCGTATAGAAAAATTAAAGTCTAAGCGGCATACATCACATATTTGGGTGTCCAAAGAAGGGCTGGTTTCAATTGAAGATAAATTATATTCTTCAGATGGCGTTAGGCATGTTATGTACGAAAAAAGAATTTCTAACCCGCAGCTTGTAGTTTCATTAAAAGCCGATGAAAAATCGAAAATGGGTCTAATTAGCAATATTCATACAGAACTAAGAAAAGCTGACGCGCTTAAATTGAATTATTCTTCAAAAACAGCAGTTGATTAATATGCATAAACAGCAATCGGCCTCAATAAAAATAAATTACCCAATTATTTTTCGCATATCTGGCCTAGCAGGCCTTCTATTAATAATAATAGCCTTTTTAAGCTTTCCAAGATTTGTAAACACAATGGTGCTAGATGAAGAAGTGCAGATTATTATTGAACAAATTGATATACCACAAACAGAACAATTTGATCAACCACCACCACCAGCAAGGCCATCTGTTCCTGTAGAGTCTGAGAGTGAAGATGTTGCCGATGATGTAACATTAGATGAATTTAATCTTGATGATTTTGATGCATGGGATGCCCCGCCTCCTCCACCAGAAGGACCACAAGTAAGATTTATTCCATATGATGATCCCCCAGTCCCAATAACACCTATTAGACCCAAATACCCTGAAATTGCACAGGAGGCCGGAATTGAAGGTACGGTAGTCGTTCAGGTTTTTGTTGATGATAGGGGTAGGGTTAAAGAAACTGTAATTCTTAAAGGAATTCCAAATACTGGATTAAATGAGGCAGCAGCAGATGCAATTCGGAATGTAAGATTTAGACCTGCTAGACAACGTGAACGAGCAGTAGGGGTATGGATTTCAATACCTGTTAACTTTAGATTAAAAAGTTAATAACTCAATATTTTAATATATTTCAAATAAAAAAAGCCTGCTTATAAAGCAGGCTTTTTTGTTGATCAATATATATTTACAAATATTCTAACTTGATACTTTTGCTTTAGCAAGGCTTCTTACTAGGGCTGGTTCCCAACCTTGAAAGTTGTAATTTGCTATGAATGAAAAAATATCTTGCGCTTTTTCATTTTCACCAACACCTTCATAAGCCAAACCTTTAAAATATGCATAGTATAGATTATTTTCCTTTTCAAT
>CAYLUE010000013.1:0-30247 GCA_964386795.1 uncultured bacterium | reverse complement strand
TCACCGCTAAAAAGATAAGTGTGTGCAATTAGGTTATATCCAGCACCTTGAGAGTGATTAGCTTTTATAGCTGCTTCAGTCATTTTTTCATATTGAGTTCTTGCTGCTTTCATATCTCCATATTGTCTTTCAATATTCCCTTTTGCTTGATATGAAAATGGCGCATTTGGCCTAGCTTTAACCATTCCTTTTGCATATTGCAAAGCAGCCTTTTTTGATTGCCTATTTTTTGGTAAAAGCGTGTTGCCACCAAAAGTGACCTCATGAGATGCAAGGCCTCTCCAGGCCCTATATTGATTAGGATTAATGTCGATCGCTTTTTTATAGTTTTCAATTGCCAGATCAAAGTTCTCAACCCCAGTATACGCGTTCCCTAGCTCAACATATGCTTCTGAACTGTTTGGATATTTTGACACTAATTCTTTACATAAATTTATATAATCATCTGAACGACCTTCGCGCGCGGCTACCCAAAGTTTTACTTGTAATTTTTCATGATCATTACCATTCGCACTGTTTAGCTTAGCTTTATCTCTATGCTCTTGCCACTTGTTTGGATTATTAGTAGGAACATTAAGATTGGCTAAAATAAAATCAGGATCTAATGATAGTGCTTTTTCCATCATATCTCTTCCTTTGGGTCCATTGTTTTCAGCCCATGCGCTTTGGGCTCCCCTGTATAACTTGATAGCCTCTTCATTAGTTGATGATAGTGGCAATTCAACATCTGTTGATTTACTACAACCCGCCAATAGCATCGCAAGCATTACCGGTATAAATATTTTGTTATGAAACTTCATTCTAATAAAATCCTTTTTTTGATTGCAAGAAATTAATAAATATATATTGACCACAAAGCTTTTATTTTCCTAACACTTCAATTGCCGGAGTGGAATATTTGGCATAATTTTGCGTATGAAACTTAATAAAGAATTTGACTTCAATCAGTACCTGCAAGATAACATAAAGGGTTATAGTGGTAAGTATTCAGAATACATAACATTAATTCCAGCTCTTTATAAATTGCTTTGTGATCTTCTTGAGTCAGACGATCTTCCAAAAAAGATTCGCCCTGATATATATTTAACCATGGGATATCTTTATTATCCAAATGATCTTTATTCAGAAGAAGAGCATGGACCCTTAGGCTTTCTCGATGATTTAATGCTTATCCTGGTTGTTTTAAGAAAATGTTCTATTCAAGAAGATGCCGGAATAGAATTTATAAAACAATTTACAGGTGAATTAAATTATTCCATTGACCAGCTTCTTACCGCTGACTATGACAAAATAACTAAAGAAAACAAAGTCTTATTTGAAGACCTGTTAACTGTATCGGGAATGAGGTTTTATTATAAAGACTATTAAGTCCAAATTTATAATTAGTCTATAAGGGCTTTAAGGTATTCTTTATTCATTAATCCAATATTTTTTATTGAAATATCTTTTGGGCATGTTGCCTCACAAGCTCCGGTATTTGTACAGTGCCCAAATCCTTCATCGTCCATTTGCTTAACCATTTTAAGAACCCTTTGTTTTTGTTCGGGCTTGCCTTGTGGTAACGAAGAAAATTGAGCAAGTTTAGCAGAAACAAATAAACTTGCAGAAGAGTTTTTACAGGTTGACACGCAGGCACCGCAGCCAATACAAGCTGCAGCATTAAATGCCTCATTCGCTTTATCTTTTTCAATGGGGATAGCATTTCCATCAGGCGCACTACCAGTGTTAACAGAAACATATCCACCAGATTGAATGATTCTATCAAATGAGGCTCTATCAGTTACAAGATCTTTTAGTATGGGAAAGGAGGTGGCTCTCCATGGTTCAACAGATATCGTATCACCACTTTTAAAATTGAACATATGCAACTGGCAAGCAGTTGTTGATTTAACGGGGCCATGCGATTCGCCATTTATTGTCATAGCGCAACTTCCGCAAATACCCTCTCTACAATCGTGCTCAAAGGCTATTGGCTCCTCGCCTTCATTAATTAATTTTTCATTTAAAACATCCAACAGTTCAAGAAAAGACATATGCGAGTTAATGCCCTTCATTTCGTATGTAACAAATTCTCCTTTTTCATCAGGAGCATTTTGCCTCCAAACCTTTAGCGTAATATCCAATTTTTTACTCATTTGTAACTTCTTTGTGTTGGCGTAACATTTTCAAAATCAAGTTTTTCCTTATTAAGCTTAGGAGATGATTTTTCACCTTTATATTCCCATGCCGATACATAGCTATAATTTTCATCATTACGTAGAGCCTCACCGTCTTTAGTTTGATGCTCTTCTCTGAAATGTGCGCCACAGGACTCTTTTCTATCAGACGCATCGCGAATCATTAGATCCCCAAGCTCAATAAAATCAGCAACCCTCCAGGCCTTTTCAAGCTCTAAATTGATTGAGCTATCATTTCCAGGAACCTTAACATCAGACCAAAAACTTTTCTTTAATTCTTTCACATCTTTTAATGCTTGATCTAAATCTTTTTGATTTCTAGACATGCCGCAATTATTCCACATAATAAGTCCTAATTCCTTGTGCAGGGTTTCGACTGTTTTAGTACCATTGTTTGAAAGTAGTTTATCCACAACCTCTTTTGATGATTGCAATGTTTCATCGAACGAAGAATCGTTTATACTAACCTGTTCACTGTTTATCTCTTTAGAGAGATAGGTTCCAATAGTATAAGGTAGAATAAAATAACCATCGGCTAAGCCTTGCATCAATGCTGATGCGCCTAAACGATTTGCTCCATGATCTGAAAAATTACATTCACCAATTGCAAATAAACCAGGGATCGAAGTCATTAAATTATAATCAACCCATAAACCGCCCATGGTGTAATGCACAGCAGGGTAGATGCGCATCGGGGTTTTATATGGGTTCTCACCTGTTATTTTGTTATACATTTCAAACAGGTTACCATAGCGAGCACTTACCGTCTCTTCTCCCATATTATTTATAGCATCTTCAAAATCTAGATATACCGATTGCCCGCTATCTCCAGCTCCGTAGCCCGCATCACATCTTTCCTTAGCAGCGCGTGAGGCAATATCCCTTGGAACTAGATTGCCAAATGCAGGATACCTCCTTTCAAGATAATAGTCTCTTTCATTTTCTGGTATTTGGTCTGGAGAGCGCTTATCCCCCTTGGTTTTTGATACCCATATTCTTCCATCATTTCTTAGTGACTCTGACATTAGAGTTAATTTTGATTGATAGTCACCAGATACGGGAATGCAAGTTGGGTGAATTTGTGTAAAACATGGATTGCTAAACATAGCGCCTCGCTTATAAGCCTTCCAGGCTGCAGTGACATTGCTTCCCATCGCATTTGTTGATAAATAATATACATTTCCATAACCGCCCGTTGCTAATACCACTGCATTAGCAGAATACTTTTCAAGCGCACCAGTAACTAAATTTCTCGCTATGATACCCTTTGCGTGCCCATCAACCAATACAATATCAACCATTTCATGCTTAGTAAACATTGTTACCTTACCAGAATTAATTTGTCTACTCAGAGCACTATAAGCTCCTAATAATAACTGTTGCCCTGTTTGTCCTCTCGCATAAAATGTTCTAGATACTTGTACACCACCAAATGATCTGTTATCTAATGTACCTCCATACTCTCTAGCAAATGGTACCCCTTGCGCCACACACTGATCAATTATGTTTCCACTGACCTCAGCCAAGCGATGTACATTGGCCTCCCTAGATCTATAATCACCACCTTTAATTGTATCATAAAAAAGCCTATATACACTATCTCCATCATTTTGATAATTTTTTGCTGCATTTATGCCACCTTGTGCAGCTATGGAATGCGCTCTACGCGGGCTATCTTGAAAGCAAAATGCCTTTATATTATATCCCATCTCAGCCATAGAAGCTGCAGCCGATGCACCTGCTAATCCCGTTCCAATAATTATCACTTCTTGCTTTTGCTTATTAGCAGGGCTAACCAGCGGGAGACTAGAACGATATTCGGTCCACTTTTGGCCTAGCTCACCGCTTGGGACATTATTATTAAGTTTTGATGTTTTATTATTTTGAAGTGAAGGTGGTGATGATTTTTTAGTTATTTTGGTCGATTTAAACGAATCATCAATCTTGTTATAATAATTATCCCAATATTCTTTCTCATGTTTTAATTGTGAACTGGTTTTTTCTTTACCAAGGTTTTTTTGAATTTTCTTTTTAAGCCCATCCTTGGAACCAAAAAAACTATAGGTTTGATAATAATTAAAACCTTTTTTATCAGTATAGATACTGCTTTTGCGATTATGTTTATTAGATTTATTCATGTGTTTTCGAAACAGTTAAATTAATAATATAACAACTATAAATATAATTTATAGTTGCTGTAACTAATTACCTCCATTTAATATTCCAAACCAAAATGCTATACTAAAAAATCCAGCAGGAACAAAAAACCAAAAGACAACACTAATTAAACTAAGCATTTTTCCAATAGTGGTATTCTTAATTCCAAAAGTTTGTAATGCAGAATTAAATCCATGTTTTAAATGAAAGCCGAGCAGTACCATAGCAACAAGATATAAAATGGTGATAAAAATATTTCCAAAACCGATACTACTACTGGTGACAATTTCATAATAAGCAGAATGATCATCATTGTTCTGAAAATTATACCAAAAGGTTGACAGGTGGGTTGCTATAAAAATAAACAATATGCTTCCAGTGAATAGCATTGTTCTTGAGGAAAGTGTCGCATTATGATTTTTTGTTTCTGATTTAGTAGAAGTGTTTCCTGATTTTTTAGATTGGATAGCAAGTGTTACTGAATTTGTAATATGAACTAATAAAATAGCTGCTAGCGCTACCTCAAGTATTCTTATTAAGGGCTTAATCTTTTCAAGGCTACCTACTAGAAAATTAAAATTTTCTGCACCCGTATAAATAACAAGATTGTTTAACAAATGAAAAAGGAGAAAAAAGCAAAACAGCAAACCCGTTGTTGCCACTAGGACCTTTTTACCAATTGTTGAAGAAATAAATAGCTTAAACGATGACATTATATATTATAGTTCCTCAGATTATTTAATAATATAACTATAAATTAATGCACCAATCAACTATAAACAACTATATGTTAAAAAGTAACTATATTCTACCAGAAAGCATGGCGCCTAGATGTGCGCCATAGAATAATAATGCAACCAGTATTGATGAACACAATAGGTAGGATGTATAATTATTATTGTATGATTTCGGATGTATCGTTTTGAAATAAAATAGTGTAGCAAAACCAGTAATGGAAATAATTTGAACAGCGCCATGGTTATACCAGATGGGCCAAACTGCACCAAAATGACCAATTAACGAATCATCAATTATACCGCTGGCAATTGCAGCTATACTTGCTATAAGGCCAGTAAGCAGAATCCACCAGCTTGCTACTAATAAATCCTTGTTCTTAGAGTAATAATAAATAAAATCAAATACAACAGAAGTTGATAAAAGAGCTATTGGGAAATGAATAACTAATGGATGCCAATCACTGATCATAATTTTTTAGTTTAATTCCTGAAAAAACACTAATTGTCCACATTCCCCACAAGAAAATATTTAAGTATACAAATGGAGTTGTAGGTATAAAAGTATATAAGATTATACCTATACCAGTAAGCCCAATAAAATAAACCACCTGGATAGTTACGCGTGACATATGAGTACCTAATCGCGTCACATATGTATATCCAATAGTTAATAATCCAATAAGACTAACCCACCACCCAAAAAATCTATATAGAAGCGTGAGATAGGCTGGGAGATTTCTATTGATATCTGCAGCAAATAAATTTTCATATGATTCTTCAAGGAGTATGGTATTTGCAGATTCATCAAGAAGCCATGGTTCTGGGGATAGGGTCCATGCAAATCCAGCGCAGAAAGCACTAAAGCCAATTATAAAAAAAGGCATCATTGTGTAGTTATGTAAGGTTTTTGGGTTCGTCATTTTTAATCCTCAAATGTATCTAAATAATTTTCAATTATAAAACTCTTTAAAGTTTGATTAGAATTATTATACTTACCCTGAATGGTTAACGTATCAGGCCCATTAGATATCAAATTATTCAATTCTAATTCTAGAATGGGCCTTTCGTTTTTAATATTTAATATTGTTGCTCTCTCATCTAATCCATCTAATGCAAGTTGTCCAATATATTCTAACCAATACCCAATAGATTTTTGTTTTGGCCCAATATTAGAAAATGATAGACTAGTTGCTTGGCTTGAAAGTTTAATTTTGTCATCAATGGTCCATGAATTAATTTCATCTAATAATTTATCTCTAACAATATTACTAGTTAATAAGCCCGCCAAAAAAGCAGCAGGAATTATCTCCTTACTTTTTTGTTGACGATCCGCAGCCCTTACTTCTAGTACAGTTTTATATCGTACATGCGTGAAAATTTGTCTAAATGCTGAATAGATTAGACCATCATTTTTATCTGATGCAATCATTGATCCTAAATCATTATCAAATGCACTAAATACACCTTGAGGGTTTTCGATAAAAATAGACTGTCTTGATTGCAGCCAATCAACATATTTATTGATCATATTATTAGAATCATGAATATTATGATCAAAAAGAGAACCACATCTTGAGCTATCTGTATTGTTCCATATTTTCCATCGTAGGTTATCATTATTAGCTAATTTGTTTTCTATAAATGGCGCATTTGAAAATAAAATACTAACCAGCGGTTGTATGCTATCCGCTATAAATGCCATCTGATTTGCATCTTCTTCATTTGTATAATCAATATTAACCTGAATACTTGTGGTATTCCGCATCATCCAAGGGCCTAGCTTACCAGTTTTTTGAAATAAATTATTCATGAGATGATATTTATTTGAATCGATTAATTCAATTTCAAAGGGATTAGAAATTGGTTCTACTGAAAAATAACCCATATCAATTTGATTTTTATTACAAAGCTCTTTTTGGGTTTCCATATTGATTGAAAACTCATCAACGATATCCCATAAACTAATTTGGGGACTGGATGCCCACTCTAATTGTCCTCCCGGTTCAAGGGAATACGTATATTGATAATTAGCAGCTACCTTATTTAAATCAGTTAATAAATCTGTTGCTGAGTATTGCCCTTTTTTATTAACGGGAATTCTAGTTAAGCTACCCTGATTATAGTAGAAGCTTTCAATTTCGACACCAAGCTTCCTTTCTTTTTCGTTGACTGTCTTTGAGAGAATCATCGATTTGATTTTATCAAATAAATTCATTTAATATCTTTTCGATGCATACCTTTATGTAGCATTCTCCTGATTGATTCATCATCGTTCTTTTTTAATAGCTGATTAACTTGTATCCAGGCAACGTCTTTTGATTCATGGCTGACTAATATTTTTTCTGAATGCCTGTTTGCTTCAAGAAGAAACCGAATATCAAAATGAAAATGCTTGGGTATTTCCTTGTATTTTGGAAATGAATGAATATCTAAATCAAATATATTATCAGTGACAATTTTGAATTTTTGAAAGCCAGATTCTTCCACAGCTTCAGAATAAGCCACTTCTAGTAAATCTTGATTACCATCCGCATGACCCCCAAGTTGTAGCCATTTATTTAATTTCTTATGATGCGTCATCAAAACCCAGCTATTTGATTCATCTACTATCCATGCAGACCCGGTAAAATGACCATATAAATTAGATCGATTAAAGCAGTTATTATTGCTATCTAAAAATTCAAATGTTTGCGCTATGGTCCTTCTTTCTTCAGGATAATTAGCTAAATATTGATTCAATTTTTTTCGAAGTGGTTGCTTAGGCATAATTTTGTTTAGTTAAATTTATTTCTTTTTAATGAAAAAAGTAATTATTGGTTAAAAAAAACCCCTTATTAAGAATGTAATAAGGGGTTTGTAATTAAAGAAATAGAGGAAACTATATTATTCTACAGTATCTCCTCCTAATAAATCCTCTAGCTTGAATGCACCATCTTTTTCCATTTGCTTAGCAGCCGATACAATAGATTTTCTAGCATTGTCAACATCTCGTTTAGGCACAGCACCTTCAACGGGCTCAAACATGGCCTGCTTCTTTTTAGGTAGTACGCCTAACACTTTATCGGTAACTGACTGATCCATACCCTTAAGGGCCATAGAGACAGCATCCAAATCTACAGCATTCATAAGATCGCGAAGTAGGTTGTCCGGAAATATTTCAAAAATTGAATCAAATGTTATTCTATATTTTTTTACTTGTTCAGCAAGTTCTGGATCTTCCTGTTCAAGGTTTTCCATAAATATTGCTTCATCTTCTGCTGGCATTTCACCAAGCAGATCAGCTAAATCTTTTCCGCCACCTCTAGAAAAATTAACGGTTTTTGGTAGCTGCTTTGATTTCTTATTAAGTTTATTTGCAATTTGAACAACCGCTTCTAGTGGAACATCATTTAAGTTTCCAATACTAAGCAAAACATCTCTTTTTTGCGCCTCATCTAAACGATTTAGGATTGCTGTTCGTTTTTCACCTTCCAGTTGTGCCAAGGCAATTGCAACAACTCTTGAATCTTCTGATGCAACTAATGCTATTAGCTGTTCACTGGTTAGTTCATTTAAGAATTCAAATGGCTTTTTTGGTTCATCACTTTCTTCTTGAATAAATTTTTCACTAACAAAAGAAAAATAAAATTCTTCCATGACCTGTTTTTTTACAGAGAAAGAAACATCATTAATTCCTCTCATAGCAGCACGAATTTTACGAATCTCTGTTTTATCCAAATCATTGACCAGGCTCAACGCAAGGCTTTCTCCAAGCACCGAAAATAAAATGGCAACTTTTTGTAATCCGGATAATCTATTGTAATCTGAGATCATAATAGCCTCTTATTTTTTCTTTTTCTTTTTCTTTTTATCATCACCATCATCAGAATCATCATCGCTTGGTTCAGGTTCAGGTTCCGCTGGTGCTTCTTCCACGATCCAATCTTTAACAATTTTATTTGCTGCTTGTGGTTGGCCAACGCTCATTGATACAACGGCTTGTTTCATATCATTTACTTCACTTTGCAAAACCGCGATATCTTCATTTGGAGTCGAGGATTGCTGTGCTGGTTGACTTGGAGCTTGTACAACATTTGTCACTGCTGGCGCTCCACTATCTTTTTTTTTAGGTCTTCTTGGTGGATACATCATCCAAGGTGGTGGCATTTGTTGTTTAGGTTTATTGATTAACATGAAGACTAATACCACTATTAATCCAATTACTAATGCTGATAACACTGAAATCAAAACAATCATGCCGGTTCCACTTCCACCACGACCTGATTGTCTATCAAGCTCTGCTTGAGCTTGATCTAGCATGGCAAGTTTTTCAGCTATTTGAGCATCAAGACCATTTCTTTCTTGAAGCTTTTCTTGAACTGTAGATTCTGCGTTTGCAGCAGCAGAGTCAGAAATATTTGCCGCACCTAAAAAAGATTTAAGATTTTGGATTTCTTCATTTAATGCCTGAAGGCGAATAGAGTCTTGCTTGAGCATTGCCTGACGCTCTTGATCGTAGGATTGATCACGAGCAGATGCCTCAAGCTCTGCTAATTTTGATTGAAAATATAGACGGTCTTCTTCGCGTCTTTCCGATTCCGATTCTTTATAATTTTCTAATTCATTTTTCCAATCAACTTCTCCTAGTCTCTCTCTTTGGCTTTCAAGGGTTTCAAGCTTTTCAGCAATATTTTTTAACAATACCTGCTCCGCTGATTTTTCATCGCGACGCTCTTTAAAACTAGCAGTCATAATACTTAACACATCACCTCTTGGACGATTAAATCTTGAAGCAACCATAACTACTTGGCGTATATTTTCTATTAATTCAGGAGCAGCACCTTCTTGAATAATAATACTAATTTCCATATTTCTAACGCTAGCCATTGATGGTTTCATTTCTTTTTGGGTTCTTGAAACCACATTATCACCTACAGGTGTATCCATTTTAGGCTCAGCAGTTGGCTCAGCAGTTGGCTCAGAGCTTTCTGCTGTAAAATCAAAGCCTGGGATAGGCAGGCCTACGTTTCCACTAGCTGGAGCATCGCCAGTATTAACCATGTCCCGCGCCGATTGTAAAGATTTAACTGAACCATCATTTGGAGAAAATGTTGTTTGATTTTCAATAGCGCTACTGACTTCTAAATCTACACTAACATCAATAACGTATTTGCGATTATCAATTACTTTTTCCATCGCATCAGAAATACGATTTCTTAGACTGTTCTCAATCATGAGTTTTTGGGCGAGATATCCATTGGACTGTCCAATTATTATTGAAAATAATAATGACCCCAATATTATATATCTAATTCCCATATTATGCCGCTTTTTCATATCTGCTCCCTTGTTCATATGAATTTTATTACCTCGATTAAAGTTTGTTTGGTGCTAAAAAAGTTATTTCCACACGACGATTTCTCGACTTTTGTTGTGGGGTTGAATTATATTTTTGAATCAAATCTGCTGTAATGATTTCAGCTGTATTTTTGTCGCGTGGTGCAAATTCTCCGTATCCTACAGATTGGAGACGAATAGGGTCTACCTTAAGACTAATTAATAGCCTTACAACTGCAGCTGCCCTTGCACCTGAAAGCTCCCAATTGCTAGGATATCTTTCCCTCAGGCTTTTTGGTAATGGGTCACTATCAGTATGTCCTTCAACCGCAATCATAAAATAGGACTCCTCAATTGTAGGTACTATCTTCTTCAATATTTCAAGAAAGCCAGGCTTTGTCGTAGCAGACCCTGGTTCAAAACTAATATCAGAAGATATTCCTATCGTAACTCCCTTTGGGCTAGTAGTTACTTCAACGGGTGGTTCTCCTGTTTCTGAGTCTTGTCCCATTTCTTCAACCATTTTTGTTGCAGCCTTATGAATATCACCCAAGGTCATTGCTTGATTATCCATCTCTTCTTTTGTTCCAACAGATTTGCCCATACTATCAGCCATATTTTGAAGCTTCACAGGATCTATGGTTGAAATTGCAGCAAGCAAAACAAAGAATGCAAAAAGCAGAGTCATCATATCAGCAAAAGTTCCAAACCACCCTGGCAGTCCTTCATCGACTTGTTCCATGCCTTTATTCATAAATTTTTTCTTCTCTTGCGGTGTTGCGGCCATTATTTACTCAGCGCCCTCTGTCTTCCATTCCTTTGGAGGAATAAATGAATTTAATTTTTCACGGACGATAATTGGATGTTTCTTTTGGTGAATTAAACGTGCTGCTTCAAGTTGCAAATTCTGCTCCGTACTTGAGGCGGTAATACGTGTTTTGATTTTATCTGCCATAGGTAGAAAAAACAAGTTGGCAAAAATAGCTCCATACATCGTTGTAATTAATGCTGCTGACATACCCGCACCAAGAGTATCTGTTCCACCGCCTTCTCCACCAAAACCCGACAACATAACAACAAGACCAATCAATGTTCCTACCATTCCCCAGGCAGGAGCCATTACGCCCATAGATTTAAAGAGGCCGGCTTGTGTATTTTCACGAAGCTCTCTATAATCTACCCGGGTATTTAAAATTTCTGTGATTTCATCTAAAGAATAACCATCTATAACCATCTGAACACCATCTTTAAAGAAAAAACTACCAATACTTTCAATATGTTTTTCAAGATCTGCGGTACCTTTTCTACCAGCTTCCGCAGCATCAACTGCTTCATCTACCAAGCCACCTAAGGTATCTCTCCCGCCTTTGAATACAGCGCCAATCGCTGTTCCAAGCTGAAGTACATCTTTCAAGGGAAAAGCAACAGCTACAGATGCGAGCATGCCTCCAAAAACAATTCCAAAGCTAGAAACAGAGACAAACATACCCATGTCTGGTGTCATAAGAAGAATACTTCCTATAATTGCCCCCATACCTAATAAAATTCCTACTAAAGTTGCAATATCCATGATTAATCCTCTATCAAGGTTGTTGATTTAAGTCGGTTTTCATGTAATGCTTTAAGAACATTCCTTACATCATCATATTCTGGATCCATACGAAGCGCTAAATTCCAATTAATCGTAGCGCGCTGTATATCACCTAGTTTATAATAGATAGACCCTCGTCTTGCATATGCTAATGCCAGGTTAGGATTTAATTCTAGAGCAGATTCAACCTCTTGTAGCGATGCCCTATAATTTCCTGAATAAAAATATCTAAGTGATTTCGAAAGATGCCGCATCGCATCATTCATTTTTTGTTCACTCACATTACTATTTAATTTTACTGCCTTTAGCGAGTCTTCAAGGAATTTCGAGTGTTGTTCCATAGCTGATAATCTTGTCATCAGATTTCGCATTTCATTAGTCATTAGCCCCATTGAATCACGCAAGGTATGAACGGTATAGTCAGCCAGCTTTAATGTTGTATCAATTTCTGCCATGTCAATATTGCCCGGTTGTAACATTGGTGGTGGGGTTGGACCTCCGCCCGGTATTTTAGAAGCAGATCTTCTTGGGGCAGTAATCTCAAAGCCCAATGTAATAGCTGAGTGACCTTTCCAATAACGCTCTTTCCATTTAGGTAGTTTTTCTATGTGGGTGAACCCTAGGTTCAGGCGATAATCCGAGGTAAGGGGGATGCGGAGTCCCACATTGATGCCGTTGCCGTCGAATTCACCCACAATATCTACACCTCCCCATTTATCCAAAAAGGGAGTATTAAATATAGTTCCAAAAAATACACCTGCATTTGTGCTCGCAGGTTCTGTTGCTAGAGAGTCTATGATCTTAACCGTATCGATCGCACCAAATCCACCAGTGCCAAACCCAATAAAGGTATTAAAAGTATAATTACTTATTTCAGACTCACTACTCACAATTCCAAAGAAAGATAATTGAGCCGGGTCAAGGTTTAGACCTGCTTTTTTATTTTCAAAAATAATATCTTGAAGACCTAAAGAAAATGATATGTTGTCCCGGACAAGGACACGCTTTTGAAAGTGAAAACCAAACTCAACAGGTGCTTTATAGGTAGAAACCTCTAAGTTTGCTAGTCGAGTTGTATCTCCCCCTGTAGCCGTTGAGACCCCCCAGCTCCATCCATTAGCAAAATCCATGTTATAATATGCCCCTGTTGCGGTATTAAACGGAGCAAGATTATGAATTTCAGTACCAGTACCTGCAGTAAAAAAATAAGGAGAAGGCGCAATAGAAGTATATGGGATCTTCATCATAGGTCCAGGTCTAAGATATACTATTCTTGTACCAGCAAGGGACAGGGTTTGTAAAAAAACAAAAGACAATATGATGTATATTTTTCTCATTTATTTTATAACAGTTTTATTTAGTTCCATTTGTGCAAGCCTAACGTATTCACTATTTGGATGGTATGCCACAACGTCTTCAAATGCTGCCATGGCAAGATCTTCTTGGCCCATCTTTTTATGCAGTAGGCCCATCTGAACAAGCGCATCATCTATTCGAGAACTTCCCACAACAGTAATTTTATTTAATAACACAAAAGCTTGATTAATTTGACCAGTTTGTTGGTAAGCATCTGCCATCCAATATAAAATATTCTCAAAGGTATCATTGGGAGCATCATCAAATTTTAGCTTACTAAACTTATCAATAGCTGATCCATAATCTTCTCGTTGATAGGCAAAAACACCTGACATATATAAGGATTGATCAAAAGAAGGCTGGTTATTAGAAGAAATATTTAATACAGAAATATTAATTGGACTATTTTCTTTAGCGCTCGGACCAGACAGTGGAGCTGTTTCTTTTGATACGACCGATGCTAATTCTTGATTAGAAAATTTATTAGAAACTTCCGCTAATAATTGCTCTAAATCCTCATTTTTATCTCGGATTGTTGCAATTTCATTTTTAAATGAATTTTCTAATTGCTCTATTCTATCATTTAGGCGATTAAGTGTGGACAACAGCTCTTCGCTTGAAGCCATATAGACCGAACCGCTTTCAACTTTTTTTATTTTAAATTTTACTTCTTCAGATGGTTTATCCACTACTCTTGAATAGTCTTCAGAGCCGTTTGAAGGCTCAATAACAATTCCTAAGTCTAAAAAGAAAATCTCAGATAGCGGAGTTTGTTGTGCCCTTATATTATTGGATGTTGAAAAAAACAACGCTCCAACAATAACTACTTTAAATAATTGAAAATAATTATTCATTTATTTTTTCACTCGTATTCTTCCCAATCAATAACATATGAATATCCAATAAAGGATCCAAAGTCATGAGGAACATATAGCTCGAAAGCCCCGGTTGCTCCAGGTAGTAGCGTAGCATCAGTTGTTATGCCTGAATCAAATGTATGATATCCGCCCCTAATAAAAGTGGTTAGTGTTTTAGTTTCGCCGCTCCAGTTTTTTCTAAATACGAAATCTACCTTTACAAAATCAGCTCTTTTTCCGCCAATATTTTTTATTTCACCATTAAATACGATATTTCCTTGAGCATCTTTTTTCTCGCTGATATTGCCCATTAATACACAATTAGCTGAATATTTACCTGATTGAGCTCTATCTGGGGAAGTATATTTTGGCTCAGCAAGTTTTGGCATTGGGGGAGGGGTATAGCTATCTCTTACTTGTTCAGGAACATATTCTGCTTGTTCCTCAGTAACTACATTATCAACAATTCGAACGACATCTTTGCGGTTAATAATTAAATATCCAACCAATGTTTCTACTTTAAGAGAGGACTCATCTTGATATACAACTTTGCCAAATACAGTAGATCCATTTTTCATTATTACTTCTTTAGAATAAATCGCTAATGGATTAACCCACATTTTGCTTAATGCTTTGAGGTTTTCTAATTCCTCATTTAAGTATTTTAATTCAGCCGTCATCTTCTTTATTTCAAAACTCAATTCATTTAAAATATAATCTTTTCCTGGATCCGGAATAAATTCTTCTGCTTTTGCAGCGCCTGTAGTTGAATCAGATTTACCTTCAGATTCAGCTTGAACCCCTTCAGGCGCCTGGCCCATGGTAGGATCATACTGAACATCTTCAGTGCTAGTAGCTTCAGCTTGGTCCTCTTGATTAGACCCACCTTCCAGCTGTAAATCACCAAGCTTAACGTTGCTATCGGATACTTCCGCTGGAGATGATAGACGTCCAGATTCACCAGCATCTATATCCACTGTATAATTTCCCGGAGCTACCTTTTTAAACTTAAAAGCTCCTGACCTTTTAGTTTGAACTCGCTTGACTTCGGTTCCATCATCAGCCATTAGAATTACGGTTGTTTTTGCAACCTTCTCTCCATCAATGCCAATTACTGTCCCTGAAACATCACGGGGTTTTTGTGCAAAAAGGGTGGTTGCAAAAACAGCAACAAGTAACCCAATTACTGTGTTTTTCACTTTTATTGTATGTGCCATTTATCTTTACCTCGGATTGTGTGGCGCTCATTGATTTTGCTCAATGAGTTCGCAAAGTTATTATATCACTACTGCTTTAAACAAGATAAAAAAGATAATATCTAACAAAAACTTTTTTTTACTTCCAAAAATCTTCGTACGTCTTTTTTCTTTTAAGCAGCCTTTCTTTTGATAAAACTACTTTTCCCCTCATTGAATCTGTTAAAAATAGTTCTAATGATTTGTTATATGCCTCCAATGGTAGCTCAAAATCTTTCTCATCTTTTTTTTCATATGCCTGGCCTATCCAGTAATATGGTGCACCAATTGTATCAATATATGTTGCCGCTTTCGAAAAAGACTGGATAGCATCCCACTGTCCATTTTTATAATCTTTATTGTGAAACACGAACCCCTCATTCATTAATATATGGTAATGTGCTATAGGATTGTTGGGGTCTAGTTGTAATACCTCTTTATAAATAGAAACCCCTTTTTTGTTCTTTGCAAAATCTATTTTTGCTTCAACAATTGCTAAAACAAGATCGGTGTCATTTGGATAGCTTGAAATAAGCGAGTCGCTTTTAAATAATAATTCATCTCGAGAATGCAAAGCCTTATTTGCTCCATTTGTACAGCTAGTATACCATATTAATAATGTTGCTAGTAGGATTAGATGTATTTTATTAATCATAAATATTTTTACCAAAGCCAAATATAAGTTATTGCGCCATTTCCTTTTTCAAGGTCATGATCGCTAGGCGAACCGCAATCAGCCCGCATATTAGCAGCAACGGGATTAAATAAGGAATAGTCTTCGCCATAAACAACAGCCTGAAACCTTCCGTGTTGATAATCGCACCATTCACGAACCCCTTTTTTTAAAGCACCCGTGCCATGTCCGTGAATAACTTTTATCGCCCTAGTTTTACCAGAAAAAATACTATCGCTGATTGCTATCTCAAGCTCAGTAAGCGCACGATCAATTGAATGTCCTTTGTGGCCAATATCAATCACTTTAAATTCTTCTATCATTATAAATTAAGTTTTGTGTATATGGTTAAAAAATTAAACGGGAACGTATGGAATATATAACATTAGGCAAAACCCAAAATAACGTTTCTAATATTAGTCTGGGCACCTGGTCTTATGGTGGAGCGGCAACATCAGGAAATCAAGCAGTAGGATGGGCAGACCAAGATGATGCTGATAGCAAAAAGGCTTTGCTTACAGCCTACCGTTCAGGAATAAATCATTGGGATACCGCAGACGTTTATGGGGATGGAAGATCAGAAAAGATTATTGGAAAGATGTGGGGCGGTATACCAAGGGATGAAATATTTTTAGCGACAAAAGTAGGTTGGGATATGGGCCCTTATGAATATTGGTATCATCCTTCGCATATGATTACCAATATGGAACGATCCTTAAAAAATCTTAAGACAGACTGCATTGATTTGATGTATTTACATCACTGTAATTTTGGTAAAAATGGTGAATATTTTGATGACGCAATGGATGTTCTTCTAAGTTTTAAAAAAGACGGTAAAACAAAGTTCATAGGGCTTTCAGACTGGTCCAATGAAAAGATAATGCAATATATAAACGATGTTAATCCAGATGTTGTTCAGCCGTATAGAAATGTAATGGATGATAGCTATGAGGAATCTGGATTAAAGAATTATATTGATACCAATAATGTTGGTGTGTGTTTTTTTTCACCGATTAAACATGGACTTTTGACCGGTAAATATAAAAGCCCACCCAAATTTAAAGAGGGGGATTATCGTCAAAATGTTGAAGCGTTCAATAGTCAGAAAATTATTGATAAGCTTTTAGAAAACCGATCTAAGCTTGAAGATAGATTCCAAAAATATTCGCAACCCGTCATGCATGGACTAATAGCACCCCTGCTTGAAGATGCACCAACTGGGTGCGTTCTTTTGGGTCAAAGGAATGAAGATCAGGTTATTAAAGCTTCAGAGCTAGGAAAATCTATTTCAAAAGAAGACGCAAATTGGGTAAAAGATATTTATAGAATTTAGCTAGTTATTATTAGCTGCATTTTCAACTGCTTTCCACACTCTCCATACATTTTTATAGCATATTTTTTCTATATCTTCTTCAGAATAGCCGCGCTTAAGCAAATGATATATTAAGTTTGGATATGTAGAAACATCTTTAAGCCCAACTGGCAAGGAGTCACCTACGCCATCATAATCAGAACCAATTCCCACATAGTCAATACCAGCCAATTTTACCACATGATCAATATGATCAACTACCTGCTCAGTTGTAGCATAAGGGTATGGATTTGTTTTTCTATATTCTTCTTCAAAAGCTTCAGGCGCTGTCCAGTTCACACAATTTGCTCCTGGTTTTGAGCAATACTCTTCAACGGCAGCTTGCTTATTATTTGCATAGGCATCTGTTTCAGGAGAAACAAAACGTGAACCAAAATTGATCTGAATTACGCCCCCATTTTCTTTTAGACGACGAATTTCATTATCTCCCATGTTTCTTTCCCAGCCCTTGGTATAATATCTACAGGATGAGTGTGAGGCAATTACAGGGACATCGGACATATCCATAACTTGATTAATGACCTCATCGGTTACATGGGAAACATCAACCATGATTCCTAAGCGATTCATTTCCTTAACCACTTTTCTTCCGTATGGGCTTAGTCCACCCCAGGTATCATCTGAATCATCATACGATGAATCACAAATCAAATTATCTTTAGAGTGGGTAAGGGTTATATATCGTATACCCCGATCGTAGAAGTATTTTAAATTTCTGATATCGTCTTCAATTCCTGCACCGTTTTCCATTCCCATTGGCAGGGCAATCTTGCCTTCTTTAAAAATTCTATTTGCATCAGCTACGCTATAGGCAACTTCAAATTTATCTGGATCATTATCAGCCATTTGGTTCACCATATCTATAAGTGAGTCCGCTTTTTCTTTTGCACCGCCGGTTTCAAGATAAGATGATGGAATATAAATAGACATAAACGGAACATCTAACCCGCCCTCTTTTGCACGTACATAATCAAAATCACCGCTTTTCGTTCTCACTGATAAATCCTCATAGCCTTTATTTAGTCTCCAGGGTACGTCAATATGGCCATCAGTGATAATAAATTTATGTGCTAGTTCATTTGCCTTGCTTCTTAGCGCTTGATCGTTGGAGCAGGTGCTCACTATAAAACTAGTCATTATAATAAAGGATAATTTTGTAATATTCATAAGATACTTTCTCCTTAGGTTATTCGTGAACTTGAATAGATAGATAGTTTGTTGTTCCGGCAATTCCCATTGGCACACCCCCAGTAATGACAAACTGATCACCAATATTTATTGTGCTAAGCTTTTTTAGAATTGCATTACATAGTTCAGGAATTTTTTCAACATTATCGTAATTATCAACTTTAATCGATTGCACCCCCCAAACCAATTGCAATTGTCTAGCAATATGGTTGAATGGAGTTAATGCAAAGATACCCGAATTGGGTCGATATCGTGAAATCATTCTAGCTGTGCTTCCGCTGTGGGTCATTGTCATAATGACCTGTATTTCCAAATCTTCTGCAATTTGGCAAACCGCATGACTGATAGCATCTGCAGTTTTAGTAATGACCTCAGGCAAGGGGTTCCTGGATATATTTTTTGATCCCTCTGTTTCATTAATTACCCGATGCATTGTCTCAATAACTTCAATGGGATATTTTCCCATTGCTGTTTCTCCTGTTACCATCAAGCAATCAACCCCATCAAATATAGCATTGGCTATATCGCTAACCTCAGCACGCGTAGGCGTGTGATTTTCTATCATAGATTCTAATAATTGAGTGGCGATAACAACAGGCTTACCAATTGAATGCGCAAGGTCAATTATTTCCTTTTGAGCTGCAGGTACTGTCCCCGATGGAATTTCTACCCCAAGATCACCCCTGGCAACCATAATACCATCAAACGCTTCAGTTATATTTTGCAAATCTTCCAACGCTTCCCATTTTTCTATTTTTGCCATCACGGGAAGACGCGATTTGTAATCATCCATAATTTCATGTACCTGTATAATATCTTTAGCATTTCTAACAAAAGATAGTGCAATCCAGTCTGCTCCTTCCTCAAGAGCAAGCTTAAGGTCCTCTTTATCTTGATCGGTGAGCGCTGGAACTCCTAATGAAATTCCAGGAAAATTTACCCCTTTACCAATGAGCACTTCACCGCCAATTATTGTTTCACATTCTAATGAGTTTTCCGAAATAACTTTTTTGACTTCTAATTGAATTTTGCCATCATTGATTAGAATTTTTGAACCATTGGATATATTAGAAAATGAGATACTATCTGTTACACAGATTTCACCCAGCCCTTTTTGATTACATATAACCGATGTGGACCCCTCCTTTAAATGCATATTATCAGCAATATCAGTAATTCTGATTTTAGGTCCACATAAATCAGCTATTATCGCTGGATAATCCCCCTCATTACTATGAATAGTTTTAACTAAATCGAAAAGTCGCTTTTTTGATTTAGCATCACCATGAGACATATTTATTCGAAAAGTACCTACTCCATTATCAACCATGGACTGCAATGTTTCGGCGTTATCACATGATGGCCCAACCGTGGCTATAATCTTCGTATTTGTATTCATTGTTACTTATTAGTTCACAGAAAATGGAGTTGTAAATCGAAAAGGGGCAATTATTGCATTGAACTTTCTTCCATTATCATTAATCATTTCAAAATGACCATGCATCACACCAACGTTTGTTGGAAGGGGACAATAGCTAGTGTATTCAAACGTATCCCCACTTTTGATATAAGGCTGATTTCCAACGACACCAGGCCCACGTATTTCCTCTACATTTCCATTTCCATCCGTGATATTCCAATAGCGCGAACGCAACTGAATCGTTTCATTAGAATTATTGGTGATTTCTATATGATAAGAAAAGAAAAAGAGTGGTTTTGATAAATCTGAACGCGAAGGTAAATAATTAGGAGACACTTCAATGTTTATAAATCTGGTATTAGTTTTAATCATTTTGGTAATTAAAATTACGATTTTTTAGATTGTATTAATAGTTGATAATTTAGCCTTCCTGCACACCTTTTTTAATTTCTTCGCTAAGCGCTATTACAGCCTTGACATAATTATCTGCGTGATTATAAGCATAAATTGATTTATAAATCTTTTGATCATTTGAATCGGATATAGGGTACCCATTTTTGATTAAATAATTCGATATGCTTGCAATTACATCTTCCCAATCATATGGCTTGCGTTTGCCATCATTATTGCCATCCACTGCATAAGAAATAAAACTAGATGGAATAAATTGACCATACCCAAATGCCCCAGCATACGATCCTTTAATTGAATGGGGTGGAATATTATCTTCATAGCAGAGCACTAAAAAATCGATAAGTTCTTTTTGTGCCCACTTGGAACGCTTTGGCATTTTAAGTATTTGGGTATAAAGCGCATTAAAGACTGAATATTTACCCTTATTTAGTCCATAATTACTTTCTATTCCAATAATACTAAGTACGATAAAAGGGTCCACCGCTGTCCTGTTAAGCTTTTCTTCATTGTTGTTATAAAATTTTATACCCCCACTAATCCTTTTTTCGGTTACAAAAATTTTTTTGTATACTTCCCAAGATTTCTTTTCATAAGGGCGAGCAAAAAAATCCGGAATTTTGTTATAGACTACAATATGCTTTTTTTCGAATGCTTGTTGGAGATATTTATCAGGAAGACCTTTTTTGATGGCTTGATCATATATTGAATCCAATACCGGGTCTCCATATAAAAATAGGAAAGGGAGAATTAATATATTTATTAGCATATTCTATTTAAAATAATAATAAAAGTTAGCGTTGGAATTACTATTATTCATTTTCTTTTTTATATATTTCTATCTTTGGATTTTTTGCATAAACACCATGCGCATCATTTGGAAGCAAGGCTGCCAACCTGCACATAACATCATCTCCAATTTTAATTAATTCACTTTCGCGCGCTTCTTTATTTCTAGGGAGTTTATATGGACCAAATGACTTCCCAATATTAATCGTAATTTTTGGCCGCACACCTTTAAATAAATAATGCCACAAACTTTTATCTAGACCATATACACCAATTGGTATAATTGGCGCTGAAGAAGAAGCAGATAAATACACCACGCCTGATTTAGGTTTCCTTAATTTATCGTGCTCTGTATCCCCTTCAGGGAAAATCCCCAGTATATCATTTTCTCTTAGTACTTTTTTTGACATTTTTATTGTCGATGGATTTAACTTAGTCCTATTTGTTGGTATAAACCCATATATCCAAAGAGCCAAATATTCGATAAATGAAAAATCTGTATCACTTGCCGCTAAAAAACTAATCGGTTTTTGAATGGCATAAATCACAAAGGGAGGGTCAAAAATATTAAAATGATTTGCCGCCAAAATATAAGGACCTTTCTCTGGAAGATTATGCTTGCCAGATATTGAGGTTTTGGTAAAAATGCTTCCAAGAAATAGGGCAAAATAGTGCACACAGTAACGAACCCAATAGGGGCGCGGTTTAAATCGATCTAGTTTTTCTGTAGATGTCAAGATGGGAATCGGTTCAAAATAAAAGCAACGCACGCACTTAATTTTTTGGCAAATGGAATATGAATAAACTCATTTGGCCCATGTGCATTTGAATTGGGCCCGAGAACCCCAGTGATTACAAATTGAGCGTTTGGAAATTGTTCACCAAGCATCGCCATAAATGGTATTGTGCCGCCTTCGCCCATCGCCATAGCAGGTTGATTATAAAATGATTGAGAAGCTTCTTCTATTGCATTTTCAAGCCAGCTTGAAAGTTTTGGGGCGCTCCATCCATTGGCAGGCTCATCCCAATCAATTGATATGGTAGCATTATTTGGAGGATCAGCGCGAAGAACTTTAGTTACCGCCTTCATTGCCAAAGCGCTATCAACTGTTGGAGGTAAACGAAACGATAATTTAAGCTCTGTAAATGGACGCAAAACATTTCCACCGTCTTTGATTGAAGGAATACCCCCAGCTCCAACTATAGATAGAGTCGGCTTCCAGGTGCGCCCAATCAAACTTTTTACGCTATTGTTTACCATGGGAGATGTTTCATTATGCCAAGGGAAGGATTCCATATTCCCATTAAGGGCTTCTACCATTTTTTCAGCCTCTAGCATTCGATGTTCAGGAACTTTGCAATTTAGTTCTGATAGTTTAATTTCACCGGATATTTCATTTTCCAATCTTGAAATTAGCTGACGGATTAATCGAAACGACGAAGGAACTACACCGCTAGCACTCCCTGAGTGTACACCTTCATTTAATACTTCCACTTTAAGATTGCATGAAATCATTCCACGAAGCGACACGGTCGTCCAAAACTGGTCATAGTTTCCAGCGCCAGAATCCAGACAAACAACCAAATCAACACCCCCTATAATCGAACTACAACTTTCCATATAATAAGGAAGATCTGGCGAACCACTTTCTTCACAAAATTCGATCAATACAACTATTCTTGGGAGCTTAACGCCTTGGTCCTTCAATGCTTGAATTGACCCTAAGGATGCAAATAAAGCATACCCATCATCTGCGCCTCCACGCCCATACAGCTTTTCGTTTTCAAGGACAGGGGTCCAGGGGCCTAATCCCTCTCTCCAACCTTCCATTTCAGGTTGCTTATCTAAATGGCCATACATTAACACATTGCCATCTCTTTCTCCTGGAATTTCAATTAAGATTAAGGGCGTTCTATTATCCGCTTTTTCAATATGAACAGTGCTGTTAGACGGCTTATGCTTATCAATCCATTTTTGAGCTAAGCTCAACACAGAATCCATGTGCCCATTTTCTTGCCAATTGGGGTCAAACGCGGGAGATTTGTTTGGTATCTTAATGTAATCAGTAAGAGTTGGTACAATTTCAGCGTCCCAGAAATCGTTAATATCTTTCTGTAGTTTGTCGATATTCATACTTGGTTATTATACGTTGATGGGGCTAATTAAATAAAAGCCCAGCAAAAAAGCACTTTGCTCTAGAACGGCAAATCCTCGTCATCGGCTTTATTTTCGCTACTTGCTTGTGAATCATTGGCGCTGTTTGTTGATTGATTATTTTCAGAATCCATCTTCCGCCCAAGCATTGTAAACATTTCACATACCACTTCGGTTGTATAGCGCTTTATCCCATCTTTATCTTCCCAATTTCTTGTTTGCAACTTGCCCTCAGTAAACACCAATTGGCCCTTTTTTAACAAGTCGCCTGCCAACTCAGCAGATTTACCAAACATTACGCATCGATGCCATTCGGTTTTGTCTTGAATATCTCCGTTTGCATCTCTCCATGATTCATTAGTTGCTAGATTGAAATTAGCTACAGCAGCACCTGATGGGGTGAACCGTGTTTCTGGGTCGCCACCCAAATGCCCAACTAGCACCACTTTATTTACACTTCCTTTTTGCATATAGTTCTCCTGATTTAATTTAGTATATACGCGTGTAATAAATACTACATACCAATATTAACCCAAGTCAATAACTTTTGATGTTATTATTCAATTTATAATCACCAAATACCCGGGATTAATTTTTTCCTGTTTTTTGGGTAGTCACTAAAATTTTCTTTATACCATTGATGATTAGAGCGCGCTCTTGGGGCAAGGTTTGCGATTACCCATAAAGCGAATGAAAGACCCGCGAGAGACCAAGTAGCTATTGCCCATCCTAACCACTCTAATATTTCTCCAAAATAGTTTGGGCAGGATACCCAATCAAATAGCCCGCCATTGGGAATTTTATAGTCTTTATCTCCATGGTTTCTAAGCTCAAACAATCTATTATCTGAGGAAATATTGATACCCATTCCAATAATGTAGAGCACCAAACCTATAATAAATTGTGGACTATACAGCCAACTGATAGGGTAGGGGTAGTGGAGACTGAACATCCATTCGGCATTAATCCATGAATTTACCCCATTAAATAAAATAGCAAATAGGGCGATGCTAATCGGCATGCTTTTCCCTTTTATTCTAGCCCTAAAAGGCCAAATTATTGTCCTGTGTATATAGTGAGATATCCAAATAACATAAAAAATGATTCCAACAGGATCTATGTAGCCCCACTGAGAAACGGCAATTCCAAAAAAAACAGTTATTACGATAATTGAAGGTGACTCCATAATAATCCAACCAGCGCGGGCAGGAATTCTAGCCCCCCATCCGGGGCGCTCATGACGTCCATAAGGCGCCCGAACAAACATCAATAATATAAAAGCACAGCAGGCTAACGCTGACCAGATCCAAATTGTTAGTTCATACTGCCATTGATCAATTAACATGATTGTTTATCCAATGTATTGTGTCTTTTAATGTTTCTTCAAGCGGTCTTGGTTGATAATTAAGTTTGTTTTTTGCGCGATCTAGCGATACTTTTTTTGACTGGACAGCAAGCGCATGCAAGCTTCCCTTGCTAAAGGATGGCCGTTTGCCGCTCAGCTTTGCACTAAGATAGGCGAATGGTAAAAAACAATATGCTACCCAGAATGGTAGCGTAAGCCATCTAGTATTTTTACCAATTATATCAGAGATTATATCAGCTAACTCTTCGAACGAAGCCCACCTGCCGGGCACAATATAACTTTGACCATATTCACCCGCTTCAACGCTCTTAATTGCAGCGTCGCATACATCTCTCACGTCTACCCAATTGAATCCAGCATTAATTGTAAACAGCATTTTTTGATTCATGATATTCAAAATAACTTGTCCCATTCTGCTTGGTTTATAATCATATGGACCTATAATACCGGTAGGGTTAATAATAATGGTTTTCAAGCCCTGATTATAAGCCTTTTTTACCACAAGCTCTGCACTTGCTTTGGTGCGATCATATGGCGCAGAAGTGGATTCATTTACTAAAGGTCTCTCCTCGGTTAATATTTCAAATAGTGGTTTTTGTTCAAAGGCATGAATACTAGAAAAATGGATGAAATGATCAATATTAGCTTTGAGCGCTGCACTGCACATTGCTTTTGTCCCATCGATATTTATTTTTTCCATTAATTCTATATCAATATTTTCAACAGCCACATTGGCGGCAACATGAAACACAGCATAGCACCCCTGCATTTGTTGCGCTAAAAAATTGCAATCCAATAGGTCACCATTAACCAGTTCGACATCTAATCCTTCAAGTCCACGAATATCTTTATGGATTAAACAACGTACGTGCCAGCCTTGATCGAGTAGCTTACGCACTAGATTAGAACCAACATGCCCAGACCCACCACTTATGAATGCTTTTTTCATCGAAATTATTAATTAATCATTATTAAATGATTGTATGTTTAGTGTAATCATATAGCATGAAAATTATAATGTATTCAGCCAACAACTAAGAGAATTATTCATTGATATTAATACAAATTAACGGGATGCATTGTACCGCTTGCGTAGAAACAATTCAAGGCGCTATAAGCGATGTTAATAATGTAGGCGAGATCAAGATTGATCTCGATTCTGGTATTGCTCAGATTGGTGGAAATCCTGATATTGATTTAGTTATATCAACTATTGAAACGAGTGGATATTCCGCAAACAAAATCGATCAACCACCAGCACCTAGGCAGATTGATAAAAAAGACAACGCATGGCGAGAGCTGATACCCTTGTTTATTATATTAAGTTATGTTTTTATTGGATCTATATTATTAAACAGGTCCTCATTGAACCTGTCAAATTTCATGATGGGGTATATGGGCCTTTTTTTTATAGTGTTTAGTTTATTTAAATTCATTGATTATGGCAATTTCCCGTCTGCATTTTCACAGTATGATCCCCTTGCACATATCCTGCCGATATACGGATGGGCCTATCCATTCCTTGAGCTATATTTAGGCATTAATTTTCTTTTACAGCAATATGTATTGTTTTCATTGGCTTTAACTGTGTTACTGCTAGGGGTCACAACCTATGGAGTATTAATAAAATTGAGAGATAAACAATCCCCGCAATGCGCATGTGTAGGCACCGCGCTCACGCTACCATTAACCAAGGCAACTTTGATAGAAAATTTCATAATGATCGCCATGGCTGGTTGGATGCTTGTCACAATTTTGAATTAGCATCAAAATTATTAATTATTATTTTTTATTTTTTCTAGTCACTTTTTACCAAAATAGCGGTTATACCGTCGATAAATACCCATGTTAAGGAGTTATAAGCGCTAAATAAATTTTTTAAAAAAAAAGCTGTACAATATTAAAAAAAACCATTAGGTTCTGAAGTAGAGGTAAGTGTGATATCAATACGTCTAGCGTGTTTGGTACATATTTCTCACCTATCTCAGGAGAATTTTTTTTTAAACTAAAAGTAACAGTTAAGTGGAGTAAAATAATGAAAAAACTCACAATCTTGTTCTTGGCTACTATTTTTTCAGCAGGTCTGTTTGCGCAGAACTTGAGTGGAAAAATTAGTGGTACCGTTACGTCAGATGGCCAACCTTTGGTTGGAGCCAACGTTGTTCTTCAGGGAACATCTAGTGGTGCCGCAACTGGCGAAGACGGAACATATTACATATTTGACGTCCAACCCGGTATATATACGTTACAGGTTAACTACATTGGGTATACTACCCAGGTGGTTTCAAATGTCCGTGTTACCATTGGCCTAACAACGCTTCAAAACTTTGAGCTAGCGGTAGCCGCAGTGGAAGGAGAAACTGTTGAAGTAACAGCAGAGAAACCTTTGATTGAGATTACAGCAACGAATGTTCAAAGAACAATGGACTCAGAAGCAGTGGATAACTATGCTGTCAGAAATGTGACCTCAATGGTTGCAAGTCAAGCTGGTGTGGTTCAGATGCATGACGGATTGCACGTACGTGGTAGCCGTTCTGAAGAAATTGGCTATACCCTTGAAGGTGCTTCTATGAGTGGTGCTGGAGGAAAAGTTGTATCTAATGCAATTCCCGAAGCCTTAGAAGCGATCGCGGTTCAAACTGGTGGTTTTGATGCCAGTGTGGGACGCGCCAATGCAGGTATGGTTCAGCAGTCACTAAAAACAGGTGGAAGCAAGTTTGCTGCCTCCGTTCTTATTGAAGGCATGAATGGACCATCAGATGAGCCATGGGCAATGACTGGTGATCAAGATATGACCTTTACTGTACAAGGTCCAATCGGTGATAAAATTCGTTATTTTGGTGCACTCAGAATGACATCCACTGATAACTATAAGAATCAGAGTAGATGGTTTACCCCTTTCACAATTGCGGGCGGAGCACCAATTGCAGATAAAATTGGTGGATTAACAGCATCTCATGATTATGTAGTTTTAGATAATGTAAATGGTAACTATGCCTTTAAAGACGGTGCTAATCATGATGGTGTTTATGATCCAACTGCTGATGCAGGTGATGTGATGTCTGGGCAGAATGACTACTATGCATTTGACAATACTTCTACAGATATGTCTTTTAATGGTACCCTTCAATACGACCTGAACCCACTGGTTCTTCGTTTGGCTGGTACATTTACAACAGATACCTATCAAAGTGCTGGTCTTCCTATTCAGAGTATGTTTAATACTCGTAGACATGAGACCACAACGCGTAACCACCTTGTTAACTTAAAAGCAACCTACTTCTTAAGCACAAATACATATGTTCGTGCAAACTTCAGAATGATGGGTCGTTTTTATGAGACCTATGATAAAGGGTTCAAAGAAAAAGGAACGGTTACTACTGCTGATGGTAGGACACATGATTTTAAATTAGGTGAAGAAAGCAAACTTAAAGATTGGCTATTATGGGGTGACCGCGATGCGGTTGCTGCAGTGGATTCTAACTGGGCGAACCACTTTGGTACTCCTGGATCAGATTCATTTGCTGGTAGCTATCGTTATGTTGAGCCATCTAATTATAACATTAATGGTTTCCGTTTCCAGCGTGACGGTGCTCGTCGCGGTGGATACAGCAAAGGCCGTGATGGTTACTTTGGCGTCGATGCTGAATTTGTCACACAGATGGGTGAGCATGAGGTTAAAGTTGGTGGTGATTACATGAATTATTCCTATCAGCGTTATAGCTACACTGGAATTAATTCATTGAATTCTAAGATCGGACTAGACTCCACACTTTATGATGCTGTAGTTGCGCAATCACAAAGAGCGTATACTGAAGTAACGGAAGCGCGTCTTTCTTATTTTATTGGATATGATCCACTAGGTAATGCTTGGGATGATAATCCAACAGCAAATGAATATGATAAGCCTCGCAACCCTTGGAACTTCTCTATGTATGTAAATGACAAGTTCGAAGCTGGTGACTTGATTGTAAATGCTGGATTACGCTACGAAGCAATCAACCAGGCAAATCTTGATTTGAAGGATTTTGATAATCCGCCAATCGATCGTAATTATGAAATTGTGGATGCATGGCATCCTCAGTACGGATATAAAGAAATGCCAACCCAAACCTATATCTTACCAAGACTTGGTTTAGGTTTCCCAATTTCCGATCAGGCAACATTCCATTTGAACTATGGAAAATATGTTCAAATGGCTCCAATGAATCGTCTCTATCGTAGTCGTGCAAGCGGCTGGTCATCATGGGGTCTATTACCAACCAGAGAAACAAAGTTTGAAATTGGTTATGGTACTCTAATCGGTGATGTTGCGTCTGTTGACCTTACAGTGTTCACTCGTAACCCTGAAGATCAAGTAAGTCGCGATGTATATCAACCACTTGGAGAAAATATCTACGGTGCTAGAGACATGACCGTTTATACTAATACTGACTTTTCAAATGTAATTGGTGTTGAGGTTGACTTTAAGACAGCCCGCGTAAGTAACTTCCAGTTATTTGCTAATTACGTTTTCCAAGATGTTCGTGGATTGAACTCTTACCCAACATTAGGTACAATTGGCTGGGGTAAGTCAACGATGATTAACTCAACTCGTTATGACCAACGCCACCAGGCAAGCGCTATTCTAGACTTTAGAACTGGTCGCACCGGCAATGTGGTAACAGATAACCTAGGTATGAACATGATTGCTTCTTATAATAGCGGTCACCCTTATACATTATCTGATGGTTCAATGGGTCAACGTGACGCGGGTGAAGGTGCATTACTTTCAGATAATGACCCACGTAACCGTGCTCCTGTTGAAGCGATTAATTCATCAACCACACCATCTTATTTCAATTTAGATCTTGGACTGGAAAAAACATTCGCAGTTCCTGGTGTAGCAAACGTGAAGGTTTACGCAACCATTACAAATCTGCTTAACACCAAGCACATCATCAACGTGTATAACCGTACCGGTGACGCATATGATGATGGTTTCTTGAATGATCCAGATCTAAGCTCATTAATTATTGAGGGGCGTGGACCTGAGTATGTAGAAATGTACAGAAAAGTTAACCTAGACAATCGCAACCACTGGTTGAATGACCATGGTTTTGATCTGTTTGGTGTTCCTCGCGAATTTAAAACGGGTATCCAAGTCTCCTTCTAGGGCGGCTGATGATGCTAAGAAAAAAAGTGGAGAGTTTTATGAACTTAAAAAAATCGATCACTTGGGCAATCACCGGCTTGTTTATCTTTGCCTCAGCGCTTAGCGCAGAGGAGATTAAGGGAGACAAGACTGCAGGAAAGACCGATGCTAGACGACTGCTAGCAAAGTCTGGAATGGGGGATGATGGCCCATCTATCACATTTTTTAATATTAACAGTTGGAAAATCCAAATGGAACACCAAGGATTCTTCCAGTGGAATGGTACTTCTCACGGCTCTGCCGGTAACTACCC
>CAYLUE010000012.1:10356-38004 GCA_964386795.1 uncultured bacterium | reverse complement strand
CTAATTCAAAATTCTGATATTTCTCTTTAGTAATAATATCTACAGTATTTTTTAATCTAGGAATAGTTTTTAGGGTATTGTTTTCTATCTTCCAATTGTCATCAGGAAAATTTTCCTTACCAAATCCTCTCCAGTGTTCAGTATTTTTTCCATCAAAAAGGATTTGCCAATCATTAGTTGATGAAGAGCACCCTATGAAGTAGGCAAGGATTAATGGTAATGTAATAAGTTTAAGTAGATTCATTTTTCTAATATCCATTTTTGCTATAATTTTCTTATTCTGATGTTTCTATACCAAACTTCTCCATGGTCACCTTGTAAGCCGATAGAGCCCTTAGTGGCTTTTGCAAAGTAAGGCATATCCTTAAATTTGCTTTTATCAACGAGCTCCCACATTGTATTACTTTGATAATCGTACTCTAATATTTTTTCTCCATTCAGCCAATGCTCTATGTGTTTATTTTTTGATATAATTACTACCTGATTGTATTCCCCCGCAGGCTTTACATTATCAATAACTGGCTCAATAAGATCATATAAAGCACCCGCAGACGTCTTTGATTTTTTCCCATCAGCATGAAACATATTATCTAACACTTGCATTTCAGGTGCCGTGTGCCATATTTCATCCGATTTTTCTGTAGCATAATAGAAGACCCCGCTATTTCCACCTTCTTCAACTTTCCATTCTAATTTAAGTTCAAAATCTTCAAAAATATCTTCGCTAATCAAATCAACACCATTATTAGGGGCACTCTTCAAGGCGCCATCAATTACTGTCCAAGAGTCTTTTGGAAAATCTGATTGCTTATAACCTCTTAAACCTTGAACGGCTTTACCATCAAAAAGTATAATCCAACCTTTATCAGAAGTACAGCCCATAAACAGGCTTAAAGATAAAATAAAACTAATTTTTGTAATCAATTAGTTTTTGGATTCCAATTGCCTTGAGATACAGCAGGTATGAAATCTTCAATATTAGAATTAGGAAGTTTTATGGTTTTACCTTGCTCTGCGCTCATATATGCAGCCATCAATAATCGAGTTACATCCAATCCATCATCAAAATTTTCCTCAGGTCTTTTTCCTGCAAGAAAACTTTCAACCATATGGCGGTTTTCTGCGGTGTACCCATAGACTTCGGCTTCATTACTAACCACTGGCATACCGCCTGATTCAGCATTTTGCTTTTCAACTAAATCCTCACCTTCATTTCCGACAACTTTTCTACTAAAGAATACTTTTAAATCTGGATCTAGCGTATTGACAAACATAGAATACTCAGGACCAAAAAGCTCCATGCTAAGCCTTAGCCCTTCTCCAACAAAACACCATGATGTTGTGGTTTCTACAATTAATTTATTTCCATCCTCATCTAAATATTCAATTAAGGATCTCGCAAAGTCTTCTGATGGTTTATTAATATAGTCAGTTTTTCCATCACTATTATCAGACAGAATTTTTGCATATTCTGGACGCTGCCATTTTAAGCAGTCCATATGAGCACTAATACTTATTGGTGTGATAGAATCCCTGGGCTTTCCTGGTTCAGTAAGCATAAATCTGGCTTCTTCCACCGAATGACACATCATATCATTTAGTACACCACCACCTTGCAGTGAACCTTCCCAAAACCATGGCATATGAGGACCGCTGTGCTCTTCTGCAGCTCTTGCTAGATAAGGTCTGCCCGTAGTAGCAGCGCCTCTAGCCCAGACAATTTCTTTTCCTCTAGTGATTGAAGGTGAAAACACTTGATTTTCAAGGTAGCCATCTAAAAGACCAACGCTTTTTGTTAGTTCCACAACTTTTTTGGCTTCTTGGTAATTTCTACCTAAAGGCTTTTCACAGGTTACCCCAACCAGCTCACCTTTGCCTGTAGAAATAGCATTTGCAATTTCTTCAAAGGTTTCTATTCTGGCAAAATTTGGAGAACAAATCCATAAAGCATGTATTTCTGGATCAGCGATCATATCCGTAATTGATTCATATGCTGTTGCATTATCTCCAACACCTACTGTTCGCGCCAGACTAGCAGATTCTTCAGCAGATTGCTTAGTCCTGGACATTACACCCACAACATCTACATTTCTAACCCCGATCAATGATTGGATATGAAATCGAGTTATAAAGCCTCCACCAACAAAACCTATTCCTATATGTTTATGATTCACAGACTTCAAACTCCCTTCAAATCTTCTTCGGTCACTTTTGGATCATCTCTAAAGAATGCTAAAAATATTAACCCCATTACTATACACAATGTTGCTGGAACTAGGAAAAATTGCCACCAGATCGTTTCCCCGGATGGCGTTTTAAATGTATCCCAAATATATCCAGTAAATAATGTCCCAAGGTAATTTCCCATACCCCATGTTGCAAAGATGAATAAGGCTTGAGCCGAAGCACGCATATCATCTGAAGCCTTTTTATTGGTATAGATATTTCCAGTTACCATAAAAAAAGCATAGCCAAACCCATGCAAGGAAAGTGCTGCAACAATTACGGGCAAGCTTGGTACCATAAATAAAAGATATCTTAACGGCCATGCCATTATCCCAATAAACATTGTCCAGCGAATGCCAATTTTCTTTATAGCTACGTGCAGTAAAAAAGTTAAAACTAGCACCTCAGAAATTTGAGCAACAGTTTTAGTGGCTGTTAGCCAGGCTTCTGTAGCTCCCATATCCAATAGGAAAGGACCGGTAGGAATGTAATAGAATTGCATTTCCGTAGTGACGACAAAAGCTACTAACATAAAGATCAAAAAGTTTCTATCCTTTAGCATACCAAAAGCCTTGATAAATGCGAGAGGATCATGAGAATCTTTTATTGGTTCTGTCTTTGGAAGTGAGAAGCTATAAATCCCCATAATCGCAGAAGCAACAGCAGCAATTATTAGTAAATCGCTCATACCAGTTAGATTTTCTGTTTGCCAATTAGTTCTAATAAACGTGACTATCCAACCAATGGCAATCCATCCGATTGCACCCCAAACTCTTATTTTACCAAACTCTTCATCGGCATTTCCAAGATGTCGAAAGCAAATAGAGTTTGTTAAAACCAATGTTGGCGCATACAAAAGACAATGCGCCATCATATACCACCACATGGGTGCAAACTCTGTTTGAATAGATGTTTGATAGAGAAGAAAAGCACCTGCTATATGGGCAATACCAAGAAATTGTTGAGATTGCATTAAGCGATCCGCTACTTGTCCACCAATAAATGGCGCCACAATACAAGCGAGCCACATACATCCATAGATGCCTGCAATTTCTGATCCAGAAAATCCAATTTTCTCAAGATGAGCACCCAAGGCAGTTGTCCATGCTCCCCAGATTGCATATTGGAGAAACATCATGATGGAAAAACGTATTTTATTTGTCATGATATCTAAGCTTGCTAAATCAACTTACGATTTTTTGCATCATATTCAACGCGTCTACCGGTAAGGTAGGATTCAGTTGCCATCGCGCAAGCAACTGCCTCGTGATATGCTACATCCATATTACACCTTGGCTGAGTACCATCTCTAACTGAATCTAGCCAATCTTTTACATGAAGATGGGTAGGATCAACTCTTTTGCCATCACGATAGGTGTAGAGCAGTCCTTTATTTGCAAAGTATTTTGAAGTAGCCGAAGTCACTCCATCAATATCTTTGGATCCGGGCGAGTAGGTTAAAATTGGATAGCTTGGATTGATCATTCCATTTTCCAATCTTTCCTTATATTGTGTAGAATATTCATCGGCTGTAACGGCAAACCCATGAATGGACCCACCACCACTTTGTCCACCCATTTGCATCGTAGCATCATGACCCATAATACGATTTCCTCTTGGGTTACTGCTTGATAGGCTCGCACTATAAAGTAAAGTGAGCCCACCATCTTTATGATCTGGGTATTCAAATGTTGCATTCCATACATCAGGGACATCTCTCCCGTCTTTGTAGAAATAAACACCACCCGTAGACGAGGCATATTTCGGTATACCAATATCCATAATTTGATTGATAGCATCAAAGTCATGCGATAATAGATCACCAGAAAGACCTGTTCCATAATCATACCAACAACGCCATCTAAAAAATCTCTTTAAGGCTTCTTCGCCAAATGGAATCTTATTGGGTGACGGTTTTTGGAATGTTTCCCAATCAATTGTTTTTGCATTTCCTTTTGGGTGGATACCCCATACCCAAGCACCCCATGGTGAATTACGGTTGGTAGCAATTTCAACCAAGTTTACTGGACCCAATAAACCTTGTTGATAAATCTGTCTTGCCTTTTCATTGGCTTCAACTTGGCGATTTTGATGCCCGAGTTGAAAAGTGATTCCAGTTTCTTTTACAACATCATGCACCGCTACAGCTTCATCAAATGTCCTGGTTAACCCCTTTTCACAGTACACATGTTTTCCAGCTTTTGCCGCGTCCATTACAATTTTGGCGTGCCAGTGATCTGGCGTTGCTACAATCACCGCATCGATTTCATCATTTGCCAAAAGATCTTGATAGCGGCGATATTTTGTCGCTGAATTTTCTGGCTTTCCTCCGGGTCTAGTATCATTCTGAGAAGCATCAATTCCTTGATCTGCCCTAACTTCAAATAGATCCGATACACCAACCAAAGAACAGTTTAAATCCTCTTGGGTCATAAATGTTTCAAACTGCTTATCTAGTTTATTTTTTCGTGCATTTTCTGATGCTTTATCTGTCCAGCCTTTTGTTGCAAATCCTGCACCACGAACTAGATGTCCGCCGCGACCACCATACCCAATTACACCTATATTTAAGTGGCGTGAATTTGATAATGATTTAACCGCTGCAGGTGCTTTTTTGTCTTTGACTAGATTAGACAGTAGGTTTGATTTTTTTATTTTATCTCTTCGAATCTTTTGCCAAAGATTAAGAAAGAAGAAACCGGCAACTGGTACACCAGCGAGCCCTTTAAGTAGATCGCGACGTTCTAAATTAGTTTTATTATTTTTTTCATTTTTCTTAGCCATCATCTTACTCCTTTAATTTTTTGTTTCATTATTTAAGAAACGATCAATACCGATATATTGACTAGTAGGAAAACTGTATAATACCCATAGGGCACACGCTTCAATTAAATTTTTATTTACTATGATATAACTACCTTCATTTGGTTTGCCATATTCTAAGCCAACCAGAGGGGGTGCAAAAAAGTAATACAGCAATACAAATCCCATACCAACAAGAGAGCCGTATTTACTAAATAAACCAAACATTAAAGACACACCTACCAATGTCAATCCCCACATATTTATATAATCAGAAAATGTTAATAGGGTAGGATTTGATACGATTGTCTCGGCGATACCAGAAAAGACCCATTTTGAGTCTAATAGGTAAGCTGCTGAAGACCAATAAGGGTTAAGCAGTTTTGATATTCCTTCATAGAGAAAATGCCAACCAATTAAAAATCTTAAAGTAACTAATCCATAAAATTGATATTGATTTGATTTGATTGACGAATCTAGCGAATTCATTTAACACTCCCTCTTTTGAATTGAATCGCTCCAAAATGGAACCATAAAGCATAACGGCAAACTGTTCTATAAATCAAGACTCAATTTATTATTTTTAAGTCGATTATTGATAAGCGCTAAAAATGACAGTATTTTCTTAGGACAAATAGAAATAGATAATATTGTATAGAAATAAAATAGTATCAACGTATTTAATAACTGCGCTCCTAGCTTTTCCGAGTATTTTTGGACAGCACAATTATCAAACCGATTTTCCCCCAGAGGAGTTTAAAAGACGCTGGGAAGGGGTCTTCAAGCAAATTGGTGATAATGGCATAGCAATCCTGCAAGGATTTCCACAGCCCAATGGATATATCATGCCTCGACAAACCAATGCATTTTATTATCTTTCTGGAATTGAAACTCCTCACGCGTATCTTGTTTTGGATGGCCGAAACAAAAAAGTCACCTTGTATATGCCGCCTACCAATAAAAAATTAGAAAAGAGCGAAGGCAAAGTCCTTAGCGCTAGTGATGGAGCTCTAATTATGAAGCTTGTTGGGGTAGACCAGGTTAAGTCAACCAATGATATGAAAAATAATTTTCCACCCAATCTGAAGCGTGACAATGTTATTTATACCATGTTTTCCCCTGCGGAAGGGCAAGGTCAAAGTCGCTATGAGCTCGAAGCTGCTAATGCATCTATCGCTAGAGATTACTGGGATGGGCGTTCTAGTAGGGAAAGTAAATTGGTAGAGCACTTACGCAGTCGTAACCCAAGAATTGCAATTAAAGATTTAACCTTTGTGATCGATAGCTTAAGAAGCGTGAAAAGCCCCAAAGAAATTGCTCTGATTCGAAGAGCATCTCAATTAGCTGGCCTTGCAATGATTGAAGCAATACGAAGCACGGAAGAGGGAGTATGGGAATATCAGCTTGATGGCGTGGCGAGATATATTTTTCTTATAAATGGATCTAGGATGGAAGCTTATCGTTCGATTACCGCTTCAGGAGTAAAAAATATCAGTAATGGTCATTACTATCGCAATAACAGCCAATTAAAAAAAGGGGATTTGGTCTTAATGGATTATGCTCCAGATTTTAGATATTATGTTAGCGATATCGGTAGAATGTGGCCGGTGAGTGGAACCTATGAACCTTGGCAAAGAGAATTGCTTCAAATTATTTTAGAATATAGAAATGTAGTATTGGATATACTAAGACCAGGAATTACCACTGATCAAGTATTGAAGGAAGCCAGAGAAAAAATGGAACCGATCATGAGAAAATATCAATTCTCAAAAAACATTTACAGAAAAGCTGCTGAAAAAATGATCGCCACTGGTGGAGGTGTCCTCTCTCATCCCGTAGGACTTGCAGTGCATGATGATGGACCTTATCGCAATGGACCCTTAAAGGTGGGTCATGTTTTTTCTGTTGATCCTCAAATGTGGGTACCTGAAGAAAATTTATATCTACGCTATGAAGACACTATTGTGATTACAGAAGATGGCAATGAAAATTTCACTGATTTTCTCCCATCTGAGCTTAATGAACTAGAAGACCTGGTTAAAGAAAAGGGTATCTTGCAAAGCGTAGGGGCCGACTCCATGCGCTGGAATTATTAATTATGGATTCATTAGTAAAAGAGCTTAAAGAATTATCGATCAATAATTTTCCCAACGATAAAGTCTATCAATTACTTGAAAACTCTCAACTACCTTATAGTGAAATTGAAGACTATGTTCAGTTTAGCGACAAAAAATATACCCGCCATTTAATCTATAAAGATGAGAATTTTGAACTGCTTTTGATGTGCTGGAAGTCAGGGCAAAAAGCACCCATACATGGCCATGAAGGAGAAAAATGTTTCATGCGGGTAGAAAAAGGCTCTCTACAATTTACTAACTACAATTTGATATCTACCGATCCACTTACTTTGTCAAGAATCGAATCACTAAAAGGGGAGGTTGGATTTTTAGATGGACCAGCGGATGTACATTCCGTTGAAAATATTTACGATGAAGATTCTATTACCTTTCATATTTATGCAAAACCCTATAATCAATGCGATGTCTATGATATAGAAACAGGATCAGTATATCGTAAAAATCTAGTTTACGACTCCATGTATAAAGAGCCTTGTTAGTAAATTTGAGCAATTAATAAAAAAATGGGCAGGTAATTCATTCAAGCAAGAGAGAGTGAATGAGAAAAATTATTATTACCTACCCATTAAAATATCGACAATCTATAATTATAATATACCTAATTATACTATTAATTTAAATATATATAGTATAATATAGTATAATATAGTATAATATCCCTATAATTAACCATAAATTAATTAATAAATATTAGATAATCATGAATCGATCAGATACTTTTATTTACCTGTTAAGCAAATATCCATGGACGGATTACGAATGGGAGAAGCGAACAGGTATTACGCGGGCAACATTTGGTAATAATCGAAAAAATAGCGGTCAAAATGTTAAAGCTAAAACTTTAGAGGTTATGGCAAAAGCTTGCGGTTATAAGTTGACGCATTCTAATCCAAGGGATGGGGGAAGCCCTAATGATGAAGATGCTCAATTTCAATTAGATAAGAATAAAATTGAGAAAATAAGAATAGGCCTTTTTGGCTTTGGGCGCATTGGTAGAAATATTTTTCGAATCGGATATAATGACCCACGTTTTGAATTTGTTGCAATCAGTGACCTTGGAAATGTAGAAGCTATGCATTACCTATTGATGCGTGACTCTATTCATGGTGCAATGCAAGAAGATATTACCCTTGAAGCAAAAGACCTTATATATAATGGTAAGACTACAAGGCTGCTTCCCGGCGCTGCTCCTGGTAGTATACCTTGGGACGCATTTGATGTTGATATCGTAATTGATTCCACGGGTGCTTACCGGAAGAAAGAAGAATTGCAGATGCATATAGATTCCGGCGCTAAGCGCGTATTGGTTTCAAAGCCACCTATCAATGATATTGATAGGATAGTTATTCAAGGTGTTAATCAAGATGATATTCAATCTAGTGATAAAATTATTTCAACAACTTCATCTACAACTCAAGTTCTTGCTTTAATGATGAAAGTTTTAGATGAGTCATTTGGTGTTGAGCGAGCGATGATGACAACTGTTCATGCATATACATCAGACCAACCTCTTGCAGATGCTGTTAGATCAGATTTGAGGCGTAGTCGGTCTGCTGTAGAAAATATTATTCCAAATGAAACCTGGGCCCCAGAATATGTATCGCAATTAATGCCAAAGTTCAAAGATAAAATTTCTGGGATCGCTATGAATGTTCCTGTTGCTAATGGTTCATGTATCGATTTAACAACCGAAATGAAAATGATGCCATCTGTAGAAGAGGTAAATAAAAGTTTTCAGGATGCTAGCGCAGATAATCTCAGTGGCCTTATACGATTTACAGAGGATCCTATTGTTTCCAGTGACGCAATAGGTGGAGGCGAGACCATGCTCTTTGATAGCAAAGCAACAATGATCGCATCAAACAAACTATTGAAAACCGTTGCCTGGTTTGACAATGGATGGGGATTCGCATCTCGAATCCTTGAAGTAGCTGAATCTTACTCTCAATTGGAAGGGAACTAAGATGCGTGTCGCGATCAATGGCTTTGGGCGCATAGGCCGCTCTGTGTTCAGAATTCTAAATGAAAGAGAAAATATAGATGTTGTAGCGATCAATGATATTGCAGATAATGATGCTATGGCATATCTACTTAAATATGATACCGTAATGGGTCCTTTTAAAGATTTAGTAGAAATGAAGGGCGATGTATTAAGCACTTCACATAACACGGTTACTATGCTAGCTGAAAAAGAACCTAGTCAATTACCTTGGAAAGAGATGGATATTGATGTTGTTATTGAGTCTACTGGAATATTTAGAACAAAAAGTCAGTTAGAAGAGCATCTAACCGCAGGCGCACAAAAGGTTATCTTAACCGTTCCGGCTAAAGATGAAATCGATTATACGGTGGTAATTGGCGTAAACGATAACGGACTAACCAATGATCATAAAATTATTTCCAACGCAAGTTGTACTACCAATTGCCTGGCCCCAATGGCGAAGATATTAAACGACAATTTTGGAATTGAGTATGGGGTGATCAATACCATTCATGCGTACACTAATGATCAACGCCTAGCGGATGTACCGCACTCAGATTGGAGGCGAAGTCGCGCTGCTGCTGAGAATATTATTCCCACAACTACCGGAGCAGCTCGGGCGGTAGGTAAAGTACTACCTGAGTTGAATGGTAAGCTTGATGGGATTGCCATGCGTGTTCCAGTTCCTGATGGTTCTGTTGTTGATAGTGTTTTTCATTTAGAAAAAAATGTAACCATCGATGAAATAAATGAAACGGTTAAACAATCTGCGAATGACCCTGAAATGAAATCGGTAGTCGAATATTCTACCCTACCAGTTGTATCAACAGATATTATTGGTAATCCACACTCATCAATATTTGATGCGCCATTCACGAAAGTTATCGATGGTACTTTCGTCAAAACTGTCAATTGGTATGATAATGAATGGGGATACTCAAATCGTGTTGTAGATTTAGTCAATATTTTAGAAAAGTTTAATTAATTTTTAGCATAAAATATAGATTATGAAAATTGCCTTCCTAACTGCTGGCGGTATTGCACCGTGCCTTTCTGCCTCTATTGGCGGACTAATTGAATCCTACAATTCATTAGCCCCTGATGCTGAGCTGGTAGGATATCTGAATGGATATAAAGGCCTGCTAACCGGTCAAAGTATAAGTATACCAGAATCGGTTAAGAAAAATTCCCATATACTTAATTCATTTGGTGGTAGTCCTATCGGGAATAGCCGCGTTAAACTGACTAATGTTGAAAACTGTCTTCAAAAAGGATATATAAATGAGGGAGATAACCCTCTTCAAATTGCGGCCCAGCAGTTGATTAAGGACGAAGTTGATATCCTTCATACCATTGGTGGTGATGATACTAATACAATGGCCGCTGAACTATCTTTTTATTTAAAGAAAAATAATTATGAATTAACAGTTGTAGGGCTTCCCAAGACAGTTGATAATGACGTCTTTCCGATTACCCAAACTTTGGGCGCTTTTACGGCGGCTGAACAGGGGGCTATTTTCTTTGAAAATATTTCCAATGAGAACACTACAAGTTCCCGGCAACTAATTATCCATGAAATTATGGGTAGGGATTGCGGGTGGTTAACAGCCTATACTGCAAAAGAATATCGTGATAGATTAAGCAAAAGAGAATTTTTACCTGCAGTTTTGATTGATCGATCACGTTGGGATATTGATGCGGTCTATGTACCGGAAATGCCAATTGATTTCAATGCAGAGTGTGAACGCTTAATAAAAAGAATGGATGAAAAAGATTCTGTAAATATCTTTTTAAGTGAAGGCGCTGGAACTGATACTATTATTAATGAATTGGAATCCGAAGGAAAGAAAGTAGAGCGGGATGCATTTGGCCATGTTGCTTTGGACTCTTTGAATCCTGGGCAGTGGTTTGCAAAACAGTTCACTGATAAGCTATCCGCGGATAAAACATTGGTTCAAAAGAGTGGTTACTTCGCTAGGAGCGCAGCTCCCAATGAAAAAGATTTACAGCTAATTAAATCATCTTGTATGTTTGCAGCAGAAAATGCCTTCAATGGTCAAAGTGGAGTGGTCGGGCTAGATGATGATAACAATAAGCAAATGAGTTTAATTGATTTTAAAAGAATCAAAGGTGGTAAGCCATTTGATATAAACCAAGAATGGTTTACTTCATTGCTTACTGAAATTGGTCAACAAGAATAAAATAGGATATATAACATGAGCCTGAATTTAAATAATATGAATGAGGTTGCCGAAGCGATGGTAGTTCCTGGAAAAGGAATACTGGCAGCAGATGAGAGCACCGGAACTATCGGGAAAAGATTGGATCAAATCAATACTGAGAGTACAGAGTATACAAGAAACGCCTATCGAGATTTACTTTTTTCAGCAGATGGACTAGAAAAGTATATAAGCGGTGTGATTATGTACGATGAAACATTTCATCAATCCTCTTTGAAAGATAATATACCTTATCCTGAATATTTAAACTCTAAAGGTGTTATCCCTGGCATAAAGGTTGATGCTGGTGCACATAATTTATCTGGCTCTGAAGATGAAAAAATTACCCTTGGCCTTGATGGGCTCAATGAAAGGTTGGCTGAATATAGAAAATTAGGCGCACGGTTTGCAAAATGGAGAGCGGTAATTAATATCACCGAATTGAACCCTAGCGATTATTGTATCAAAGCAAATGCACATGCCTTGGCAAGATATGCAGCTTTATGCCAATCCAATGATATTGTTCCAATTGTTGAGCCAGAAATTCTAATGGATGGCGATCACGATATTGAAGATAGTTTTGTAGTGACTGAAGAGGTATTACATACCGTATTTGCTGAATTGTATTCGCAAGGTGTGCAGTATGAAGAAATGATTTTAAAACCCAATATGGTTTTATCGGGGTACGATGCAAAAGAACGGGCTAGTGTTGATGAAGTTGCATCAGCAACTGTGCAATGTTTTCTAAGAAGCGTGCCTGCTGCTATACCTGGGATTGCATTTTTGTCTGGCGGACAATCTGATGAAGATGCAACTGCACATTTAAATTCCATGAATCAACTATTAGGTGATAATAAACCTTGGCACTTATCTTTCTCTTATGGACGCGCTCTTCAGCAACCTGCAATAAAGACATGGCAAGGCTCCGATGATAATGTTTTAAGCGCACAATCTGCATTGATGAAACGCGCTGAATTCAACAGTCTTGCCACACAAGGTAAATATTCCTCCGAAATGGAATAAACCCGACTAGTGGATACTATAAGTCATGCCTTATGGGGCAGTGGCCTGTTTGGTTATCGTAAGTATAGATGGGTTGCAATATTCTTTGGGATAATGCCAGACCTGTTATCCTTTGGTCTTTTATTCATTATAAGAATATTTAATAGCAACTTAAACTACAGCGGATTACCGACCCTTGAAGGCTTGCTTCAGCTAGAGCCATTTCCTACATGGGTTTTTGCTATGGATAATATAACTCATAGCTTCATCATAGCTTTTTTAATTATTGGAATCGTATATTATTATAAACAAGAGCTAGCCTGGCCAATGCTCGCTTGGCCTTTTCATATTGTTTTGGATGTCCCATTTCACACTGAAGAATTATTTCCGATCCAACTATTTTGGCCTCTTACCAATTATTATTTCGATGGAATTTCATGGTCGCATCCTGCTGTCTGGTTTCCAAACGTAGCGGGAATAATTATGTTATTTTTCTATCGCTGGAAAAGTAAACAGGATTTATAATTCGTTTGTTAAGCAGTGAACAGAACCGCCGCTTAGTCTAAATTGAGTTGTTGGAACTGTGATGTGCATCACTTCTAACTCTTTAAGCAATTGATTCACTTTTAAAGATCTGAATCTTGTAGGACCAATTAAATAACCCGGCAACGGGCAACAGTTGACTGCAAATTCGCCAAGCTGTTCTTTTGTGCCAATGGAATCTTCTGGATCAACCTCAACAAGTTCTATCGACATCTTATCTGCAAAATCTTTCAAATCATTTACCGATTCTTTTTCCATTAATGATGTGCAGGCAATCATTGCCCCTAATTGATTATCTTTTTTGATGACTGGGGTAAATAATGTATCAAGATGGAAAACATTGGATTTCATAATTACTAATTCATTGACACCAAATTCCTGCGCAACCCATTCTGCGCCCTTAACATTATTTCTACAAGCTCCTGAAAAAAGAATTTTTTGTCCAGAACAATAATAAAATTCGCCACCCTCAGCTTTAGCATTTATGGAATCGGGAATTCGGATGGTTTCATATCCCATCGAATCAAGCATGATCTCCATAATATCACTTTCCACTTGCCTAGCTTCTTCGCTGAATTTTGATATGATTACTTTTCCGTTCTGATTGCTAATAAAGAGGTCTCTAACAAAAACAAAATCATGCTTTCTTTGTTCTGTATTTTGCTGATCTAGGAAATTTGGAAAATCGACTTCTATTACTTCAACTGGGAGGTGATTAAAGAGTTCGGTCATCATATGCATCTCAACTTCAACTAATTCTTGATTAGGAATCATACCTTGTTTCATGGCTGGGTTATCTTTATAGATAGGAGTGCCATGACCCCACCATTTGTGCTTAGGTAGGTGAGAGATAAGAATTTTCATAACTTAAAAAGTTATTTTAAAGATCATCGTGTAGGTTGTTTTCCATTTTTCATCTACCAAAGTAGAAATATGTCTAAATGCAATGCTCGGTGTTCCAAATTGAAACTGTGTTAAATCAAAACCAATAAGCAGGCGATTTTTATTATATTTATTAATATCCATATCATAAAAAAATTCATTTCCAATATAGGGTTTTAAATTTTTCCATGATGAATTTGATTTTGCCATTACCCTAACTCTATTTCGTAGGCCTGGATCTTTACCATCTTTCATTCGATATTCTTGCCGTGATTTTATTGCCCATTTAACTGCTTTTGTGTTTATAGTTTTTTGAATTTGAGCGTGGGGTCTTTTTTCTAATATCCAATTCTCATCTTTAAGGGTATAAACTGATCTGTATTGGATAGCAACTGTCCATGATTCAGCGATTGGAAACGATCCGCCAATATCATAATGACGATAATGCCAGCCTTTTTCTTCAGTAGTTCGGTGATCAATTTGACCACTCATTTTTATCCCCATTACTTTTCGTTTTACATCAATGACTTCAGAATGATTCATTGATTGACCAATCATACATGAAATTAGCATAATTGCACATATAAGAATTCTAATCATTCAATAGCTCCTTAATTTGTAAAAAAGTTGCTCCGAAATTTTCATTATCTGTCATTAAAATCAACCTTTCTTTATTAAAAATCATTGCCTCTACTTTTTGATTATCTATGATCATTAGAGGTTTTAATAGCGAAGGGTGATTAAAGTTAAAAGTTCCTACATTACTCATTTGACCTATGTGATAGATTGCGGTTTGAAATGGACCATCATTCCCAGGGTCTGAAGTGGCTGATGTCCACACGCCACCATTATTATCAATAGCTAAGTCTGCAATATTTCGTTTATCATTTTCAGGAAATGGCAATTCGATAACAAATTTATTTACTTCATAAATATTATGATTTGTTGGTTCGTACAATGCCGTGATCAATGTTGATGATCGCTTGTTTGAACCTCTATCTCCATAAATAAAAACTTGCCCTTGAGCTGAATTGAAGACTGCTAATCCCTCAAGATTCATTTTATTGGAAATACCAGGTAGGGTAAATGTTTGAATTAGTTCAATCCTAAAATCGAATGGGTCTACAAAAAATAAGTAAGCTTTACCGGTACTTTCCATTGCAATAAATTTATTAGTGTAATGCGGCATTTTATGCAGCGCTTCTAAGTCATAGGGAAGCTTAGGCTCTGGCCAAACCAGCTTTCTAAGTTTAAAAGATTTATCTATATAACTTATTCGAGGTTGTTTCTTCTTTTTATTATCATGCACTACAAGAAACCCTTTTTCAAATTTTGCTACTCCACTAATCGAAAATTGCCTCGACCCATGAATCTGATACCATTTATCTTGAGCGATAACTAAAGATAGAAAAGATAAAATGAATAAATATTTTTTTATGACCATGTATTATATGGATGTAAGCAAAGATAGGAGTTATAATACCTCTCATCTTTAGAAACTTCTTCAGTTGCCCAATTTGGCTTTGTAAAGCTTTCATCTGCATCAGTCAATTCTATTTCAGCTAACCAGAGGCCTTCATTATTACCATGAAATTCATCAACTTCCCATTTTTTGCTATCGTATTCAATTATGGTACGCGTTTTGTGGATCACTTCACCCTGACTTAAATCAATCAATCTAAGTGCATCTTCTAGCGGAATATCATATTCAAATTCATCGCGAGTTATTTCAATTGTTTTAGATTTGATTGTTAGTATAGCTATATTATTAATGATTCGAATTCGCGTTATGCCTGAATCATTAATTGATAAATAGCCTTGCCGGTAATCTTCCCCAGTTATTTTATCCGGCAGCTTGGCAGGATTAACTAAAAATTTTCGTTCTATTTCTTTAGCCATTTAACTAAACATATTATGGTTGAAGTTAATATTCCTGGGTAAAAGGGTTCCATATGCAAGGGATAGCTCCCAAAAATATTTTTATTTAGTATCCATAAAATACTAATGATTAGCGGTGCAACCATCAAGGTAATTACATCAATTTTCTTTTTAGTGAATGATAATAGAAAAGGTATTAATAGTCCTGGCACAATAATTGAACCTAAGGTATACCATATTTGAACAACGGAAGGTATGCTTATCGCTAGCATTAATGATATCAAACCTGTAACTAATAGTCCCCTTTTTACTAATGGTATTACGTCATTCTCATTTAATGGGTGATTATTTTCAGTTCCGGATTGAATCCTCCAAAGTATATCTCTGCCAAATGTTGTAGCGCTAATAAAAGCAAAGGAATCTATAGTGGACATAATAACCGATAGAATTGCAATAAAGAACATTCCAAGGGCAAAAGGCGGAAGAACTAGCTCAGCTAATTTAGTATAGGCTAAGACAGGCTCAACATTCGAAATTAGTAATCTTGCATATATTCCTGATAGCAAGGTTAGGATATCAAATATGAACCAAAAACCAATTGAAATTATAATGCCATTGCGAGCGGTTAGTGGTGATTTTGCCGCAGCACACCTTTGATAAAAGCCCGGATCCACAAATGTCCAAAGGGCAATAAAGAACCAAGCGAGTATATATTGGATTGAGGCACCGCCAGTAGGATTGAAATAATTTTTTGGAAGGGTATTATTAATGTCAATTGCAAAACCAGTATGGCTCATACTATAAAACAATAAAAGACCAAACCCTAAAAACATCATTGCAAATTGCAATACATCGGTACGAATGACAGCTTTTAAGCCCCCATTCCAAATATAGCTGAAACAAACTAGTGTAACGATTAGCAATGAAAGTTCATAGCTGAATCCTGTGATCTGATTTAGCAAGATTCCAATGCTAAGTATATAAGGCGCAGGGCTGGATAAAATAAATATATAAATAGCGCTGATAATACCAGCTACTTTTCCATAGCGCTGATAGAATTGGTCGGGTAAAGAAATTGACTTTAATCGATTAATCCTTCCAGCAACAAAAAAAGCAAATATTAGCGCAAATAGGTAATAGGGAAGGCCGAATATCACCCATGTTTGAAGTCCATATAAATAGGTATTTTCCCCAATCCCCAATATTCCTCCATACCATGTTGAAACGAGCGTAACAACAAAACCGGGAAGACTAAGTTTTCTGCCCGCTAACAGATAGTCTTTTGAATTAAATTGATTGCCACCTGATTTTCTTGAGAAGCCTATAGAGATTATTGCTATGAAATAGATAGCAATCAGGAAAAGATCAATTGCGTGCATTGTTATTTTTCTTTATGACTTCTAAATAGAATGATTGGTCTTGAGCTTGAAATAATAAATTGATCATCAACGGATTCATTAGATATAAGATTTAAAGATGGTTCAATTTGACCATTGATAGAATATTTCAATTTTTTCGTTGTGATAATACAGTTGGTATTTTGAGTGAATAGAGAAACTCTTTGCCCTTTGAAAGAATTAAAAACATTTTCACCAGCAATGCATTCTATTGTGAATTGATCGCTAATTATTTTCAAATCGATCTTTTTGAAAAAATTATATAACATGGATATATTTGAATAGGTCATATCTTCACGAAGACCCGTAGATCCAATAATTATTAACTTCTCTATAGAGTTCATTATAGCCCATTCAATCGCTTTTTCAAGATCGGTATTGTGTTGATTGGTATCATGAATAACAAGACCTTTGAAAGTATTTTGATCCTGAATAGAGTCGAGGTCACCAATAATGATATGAGGCTCTAATTGGAAATCTTTTAGATTATTAGCAGATCCATCAGTGCAAATTAATGTACCAGCTGAAAGTAAAAAATTTAAAGGTTCATCGTGCGATGGAAATGAACCATTGGCTAAAATCACGATAGGCGTTTTGAAAGAATTTTTCATTTAATTTCCTTGAATGAAGTTATTGTAATCTTTAATCAAATTCATAAAAATCCTTTGTAGTCGGATGATTAAATTTTATAAATTTTTTATCGGAATTACACTTCCATTCAAAAAATATGATTAATAGGTTTCGTGGGTTTTATTTCGAAAGATTAATAATTTAAACGGGGGCATTTAGAAGTTGAAGAATACTACGACCAATATTGAGAAAAAATATTCCTCCCATCCCTTAAGAAGATGGTTTATTACTCAAAGCCTAGATCATCCAATTAGGTCAATCATTATATCTTTGCTTGCTACCATTGCAATGGCAATTGGTGGATTATCTTTTATGATCGATGATGATATGATGAAGCTTTTACCTTCTGATTTAGAATCCAAGATCGCTTGGGATGAAATTCAAGATGAATTTGGAAGTACAGAATTAATCTATATCGCTTTTGGTCAAAAAGGCAAATCTGTATATAATACTAAGGCCTTTGTAGACATGTGGGATTTGACAAAAACGCTTGAGTCCACTAATCAAATAGAGGAAGTCTTTTCTTTAGTTAATACGAATCGAATTGATAATGTAGATGATTTTATGGAGGTGGATGACCTACAAACAAAGCGCGAATTATCACCATCTGAATTAGATGACATTAAGAATTACTTATCAAAAAATCCTTCTATAAAAAAACGCTTTATTAGTGAAAATGATGAATATATCACTATAACTGTTCAGCCTTATGGTAATGAAAAATTTGATCTCTTTTCTAAAATTGTTGTTGAAGAGTCAAATAAGATTCTCAAAGGATATGAGGTTCATTACGGAGGGAATGCATATATCTCAGGGATAATGCCAGGACTTATTCGTAATGATGCATTCGGTCTGATGCGATTTGGTATGTTGATTATGATTTTTACATTACTATTAAATTTGAGAAGCGTAGCAGGCGTAGCGATGGTCTTATTGGTAATCGTGCCTTCCTTGCTTTCTATGATTGGTGCAATGGGTTGGATATATTATTTTACTGGATCCAATAAATTTTTGTTTACGCTCGCCAATACATCAATGCCTATCATACTCCTAACTATCGCAAATTCTGATGGGGTACATATAGTTTCAAAGTTTTTTAGGGAAATGCGCTCGAAAAAAGATACCAGAAGCGCTGTAGCGGCTACCATGGATTCGTTATTAGTGCCTATTTTTGTGACAAGCATTACTACAATCTCTGCATTTCTAATTATGACAACTTCTCCGATCCAACCATTAATTGGGTATGGAATATCAATTTCAATCGGAATAGCATGGGCCTGGTTTTTAAGCTCACTTATGCTTCCTGCGGTTATTAGTATAAAAAAATGGAATCCAGAACTTGCTGCATTTGCTAAACCAAGTATCTTTGAAAAGTTAGTTGATAAACTTGGCTTAGCAGTTTTAAATCATCCTAAGCGCGTTTTGGCAACAGGCTTAACTATAGTAACGATTGGATTGTATGGAGTAACAAAAGTAACCGTTGATGTCAATATGCGTAATTTTTTCAAACCTGGAACGGAAATACGCGATAGTATGGATTTTATGGATGATGAAATGAATGGTACTGTTGATATTCGCGTTAGGATCGAAGGCGATCTAAAAGATCCATCAACGCTTGCTGATATGTCTAAACTCCAATCATTTATGGTACAAGATGAGCAGGTTTCAACTAGTTTTTCAATCGCGGATATTGTTAAGCAAATGCATCGTACGGTAATGAATGATGACCCTGAATATGAAACTATTCCCGAAAATCGTGGTAAGGTGAATAATTTATTTACGATGTATTCTATGTCTGGTGACCCAGACGATTTCGAAGCTCTTGTAGATTACGAATATAAGATTGGACTTATTACCGCGTTTGCAGATGTGATGTCTACTGAAGAAATTTTCTCTTACACCAATCAATTGAATAACCATATTAGTGAAAACTTCAATGATCAATCAATTATTGATGTGACGGGTATGATAGTAGTATTTCGAGATCTGGTTATTCTTATTGTCAGGTCATCATTTATTAGCATCTTTGCATCTTTATTGGTTATTGGTATCCTAGCTTCATTTTTCTTCAAAAGAGCGCTATGGGGTGTCTTGGCTGTGGTTCCATTAACATCAGCTGTTATTATTAATTTCGGGTTTATGGGTTTTTTTGGTATTGAGCTTAGTCATATTACAGCAATTCTTTCCTCAATTATAATTGGTGTGGGTGTTGATTTTGCTATTCACTATATTTCTCAATACAGAAGATTATCTCGCACGATAAGTAGCGAGATGGTTAGCAAAGAAGTTATTGATGATGTGGGTTATCCTATAGTGCTTGATGCAGCTTCTAATATGGGTTTTGGAGCCTTGGTCTTTTCCACATTTGTTCCAATTCAATATATTGGAGGTTTAATGGTTTTTGCAATGCTCTCGACTTCACTTGGAACACTTACCATTTTATCTGCAGTAACAGAACTAATGAAACATAAATTAATCAAAGGAGAAATTTCATGATTGAACATTTTATTACATGTCTACAAAAATACTTTGTTTTTAAAGGTCGATCATCTCGAGAAGAATATTGGTATTTCATACTTTGTACTGTTGTAATCGGAATTTCCATGATGTTATTGAGCGAAGCGCTTGGATGGAAAATTATCCATAGTTACGCATTCGGTGGACCAACATACCCTCTGGTTGAATTGAGTAGACTGGCATTTTTCTTTCCAAGTATTGCCGCAGGAACTAGAAGATTACATGACATCAATCGCACAGGATGGTGGATGTTCTTATTCTTTCTTCCTATTGTAGGGTGGATAGCATTGATTGTAATGCATGCATCCTCAAGCGATAATAATGATAATCAATTTGGCCCAAAACCAAATATAATCGTAGATAATATTGAAAAGGGCTAATAAGATGAAACAGTCATTTCTATTATTGGTTATTTTTATAGCGGCGGGGTTTAGTCAAACTGGTAGAGAGATTGCTGTTATGGTTGACGAGTCGCCTTCCCCCAAAGATATGAGCAATGAAACAACAATGGTACTCACGAACTCTAAGGGAAAAAGCCGCACTAATAAGATGCTATCTAAATCTGTTGATGGCAGTGAAAAGCAAATCACTTGGTTCTTAGAACCCAAAGATGACAAGGGGGTTGCTTTTTTAAAAATTGAATATTCTGATCGTGATGATGAAATGCGTATGTGGCTTCCAGATTTCAAAAAGATTCGCAGGATTTCATCCAAGAGAAAAGGCGACTCCTTCATGGCGTCAGATTTAAGCTACGAAGATCTTACTAGCCGTGAACTTGATAAACATGAGTATGAAAGAAAAGAAGATGAAACGATTGATGGCGTAGAGTGTTATGTGATTGAAGTAATTCCTACAGCAAAAGCTGAATCTTCTTATTTAAAGCATAAATCATGGATAAATAAATCTACATTAAATGTAGTCAAAGAGGAATCGTTTGATAAAAGGGGAGAGTTAATTAAGCGAAAAAAATTCTCCCATAAAAAAGTTAAACAATACTATGTGATGAGTCAAATATTTGTTGAGAACGTACAAAAGAAACACACAACTAAAGTGACATTTGATAAAGTAGAAGTTGATGTAGGCGTTAAGCCAACACTGTTTCAGGAAAAAAACTTGAAACGTCTTCCCAGATAAACGTTTCCAATAAAAATGTTCTATAAAAAACTAATCTTAAGCATTTTTATAGCTGGTACAGTTAAAGCGCAGATGAATATTGCTGGGGAATTTAATCCTTATGTAATGACACGAACTGCAGACCAATCTCAAATTGACTTACCGTTTCGTTTACTATCGCTTGATTTTGGTTTCTCATTTGAATCATTTGACTTTAAAACTGTGACAGGCGTAGAGCAAAGATATAGTACGCGGGAACATTCTATTTACCTAAGAGAAGCCTATGTAGCTTTTTACCCTAATTGGGGAGAGGTTAAAATTGGTAAACAAATCCATTCATGGGGCGCTGCAGATGCAATTAATCCAACCGATAATCTAAACCCATATGATTATTATTACATGTTCAAGGCTGGGACTGGTAAAAAAATCGGTAAGCTATCTTTGGCTTCAACTGTATATAGAGAAAATTTTCAAGTTGAATTAATTGTGAGTCCCTATTTTACTCCAAATAGAATCCCTTATGGAGAAAAAGATTTTCCATTAGCTTTAGATAGAAAACCATTGATTAAGCACCCTGTTAAAGAGGAATTAGAGCTTGGGGCTCGCATTCAAACTTCTCTTGGTGGCGGTGATATCAGCCTTTCGTATTTTAAAGGAACAGACCGTATGCCTAGTGTGCAATCTGCATATTTACCAATAACATCTAATGGGGTTCGCAATTTTGATTTAGGATATAGAAAAACAACGGTTTTAGGCTCAGACTTTGTGACGTTTTTAGGAGATTTTACCATAAGGGCAGAAGGGGCGTTATACAATACTAAAAATACTTCTATTGATAGACCAGCCAATACAAGCGGTTATTTGGAAATCATTCAAGATGTAATTTATTCTCAGTATGTTGTACAGCTTGAATATACCACAGCAACAGATATAATGGTATCAGGGCAATTTATTGGAAGCAAAACTATTGATGAGAAAAACCAATGGTTCATGCCTAAATCTCCTTCTGATAATATAGAATTTCCAGTATTGCCATTTAATCCTGGTATGGGTACTCCATTTGCGATGTTTACCAATAAAGCAGCTTTAATTAGCTCAAGCGGTGTGATGATGGACGATCAACTAGAATTAATTGGATCATTGATGATTAATTTAAACGAATCAGGATCCATGTTGAGCATAGCGCTAGGTTACTCTCCTTGGATTAACTGGAAATTTGAATTAGGTACTACCCAGTTTAATGGGAGTAATAACCCTTTAAATCCATTTACACTAATGCAAGATTTTAATCATGTAAGAATGGGTATACTGTATAATTTTTGATTTCTTATATTCTAATATGACTAGAATATCCCTAGCTACCTTTTTTATATGTGTATCTTTTATATATGCACAACCCTCAGGTCAATCCATTATCCATAAAATGGATCAGCGATTGAAGCCAGTTGATATTGAAATGGATTTCAAAATGACCCTTAGATCAAGCAGTAAAAAAAATAATAGAAAAAGCCACTTTAGACTAATGAAGCAAATGGAAAAAAGATATCAAGATGGAAAGTTTAAATCCAAGCTTTTGTTAAGATTTATTGAGCCAAAGGAAGTAAAAGGATCTAGTTTATTAAATTGGGATTGGGTAGGCAAAAAAAATGATGACCAATGGTTATATATACCAAAACTACGAAAAGTAAAAAGAATTCGCCCTTCGGATAAATCTCGAAATTTTCAAGGAAGTGAGTTTACGTATGGAGATTTCATGGAGCGAGATTTAGATCTAGATTCTTACGAATTAATTACCCAAGACTATTTTTCGGGAAATGAATGTTACGTTGTCAAGGCCACTCCCAATGATAAATCTAGCTACCAACCTAGAATCTTTTGGATTGATAAGACTCACTATCTAATAAGAAAAATTGAATTTTTTAACAGCGATAATGAAAAAGTAAAAATACTGGAAAAGCTTGATTACGTAAAAAATAATCAATATTGGACACCAACTAAAAAAATTATGAAAAATTTATTAAATGGCAATTCTACTGAAATGGAAGTACTAAAGGTTAGCTACGATCAAGGGCTTAAAGATAATATATTTACTGAGAAATATTTAAAGAGATTTTAATCTAAGGATTCATCATAATTTTTTTGATATTTTCTCAATAATAAATTTATGAATATAGTTTACGGAATTCAGGGAACAGGAAATGGGCACCTAACTAGAGGCTTGGCCTTAATTCCAAAATTGAGATCCTTAGGAAATAATGTAAGGGTCATTATTAGCGGTCGTAAAAAGGATAGAATTTTTGGATTAGAACAAATAGAGCCGTATGAAATAGTTGAAGGGTTATCATTTGAGACATCAAAAGGTAGAATCAATTACCTTAAGTCATTTAAAAGCTTACATCTGTTTAAATATTTAAATGATGTGCGTAAGCTAGACCTAGGAAATGTTGACCTAGTTATAACTGACTTTGAACCTGTATCTGCATGGGCTGCAAAAATAAAAAAAGTTCAATCCATTGGCATAGGTCATCAATATGCATTTTATTATGATATTCCAATGGCCGGTGAGAATATGATTACAAAATTTATCATGAAAAATTTTGCTCCAGCAAAAATAAATATTGGCGTGCACTGGCATCATTTTGATCAAATGATAGTTCCACCAATTCTGCCACCTTTAGATAATAATGATAATCAAAGTACTCCAGGAAAGATCTTAGTCTATTTACCTTTTGAAGAATTAGATGATATCTTACAATTAGTAGAGCCATTTAATGATTACCAGTTTCATATTTATTGCAAAATTGATAAATCAAGATCATATGAAAATATCCATTTAAATCCATTTTCAAGATCTGGCTTTAATTCAGATTTATTGACTTCAGAAAAGGTAATATGTAATGCTGGGTTTGAGCTTCCCAGCGAAGCACTGCGTTTAGGAAAAAAAATTCTAATGAAACCACTTATTGGTCAAATGGAACAATTATCGAATGCAGCTGCTTTTAATCAATTAAAATGGGGATCGGTCATGGATAAGCTTGATCAAGATATTGTAAAGGAATGGATTAGCGAGCCATCGATTAAATCAGTTAATTATCCCGACACAGCGAAAGCTGTTGCGAAGTGGATTAATTCAAAAACCTATAAAGGTATTGATAAATTATCAAGCAGATTATGGGAAGAAACGTTCCAGAAATTATTTTAGATTCTACCTATAATTGATTGGATTATTAACTCATGAAAAAAATTAAGCCTTAACGCTTATTATTTATGAATCTAGTTGCGCTTAACTCATCAAAGAAATGGGGCGGAAATGAACGCTGGCTAAGGACGGCAATGAATTGTCTTGCTGAAAATGGACATTTTATTTCTTTAGTCGCTCGCTCTAATGTATCTCATTGGAACAATCTGCATCCCTCAATCAATATAATAGAAGCTCCTTACACTAATGAGCTAAGCATAAAAACAAAATCAATCATCAGGAAAATAATTGCAGTAAATGATATCGATATTATGCTTTCAACGAAACGGAAAGATTATATATTGGGTGCACAAATAAAAAATAGGGCAAATGTTTTTCATGTAATGAGGTTAGGAATATCTAGACCCATCCTTAAAAGAGATTTCATACAAAGATATATAATTTCGAATCAAGTAGATGGGATAATTGTAAACGCGCTAGCTTTAAAAAATGAATTACTTTCGTATGGTTTTATTAATAATAATTTTGATTCAGATAAAATAGCCTGTATATACAATGGATATAGCATAGAAAAACCAATTAATACTGTTGAAATAAAAAAAGACGCTAGCTTGTTAATTAGAAGCGCTGGAAGACTAACTGTTCACAAGGGCTATGATTTATTAATAAATAGCTTAAGTGAAGTAGAAAAGCTTGGCATTGACTATAAGGTTGAGATTGCTGGAGAAGGGCCTGAGTTAAATGAACTAAATAATCTTATTAAAAAATATGGTCTTCAGCATCGCTGCAAACTCGTTGGTGAAAAAAATGACATTATAACTTTTTTTAGTAGAGCTGATCTAGTTATTATACCTTCAAGATCAGAAGGCATACCCAATACTTTATTTGAAGCATGGATGTCAAAGAGACCGGTAATTGCAACTAATGCCGGAGGGGTATCTGAAGTTATTGACCATGGAATTAATGGATTGATTTGCGAACCAGATTCAAATCAAATATTTTCAACTCTAGCAGATTATGTTGAAAATAATAGGAACTATAAAGACATGGGAGAAAAGGGCTATAATAAATTGATAAAATCATTTTCAATGGAAAATATGACTAATAAGCTGGAAACCTATCTTCATAGTTTTATTGAATAGAAATTTCCATTTTTTATGACTAATAATTCTTTATCGCAGCAATCCAATCACAAACTTCATCGAAGGTTCATTGTTGGTATATTAAATAAATTTTACAAACATGCCAGTCCCAAGGAATTGCCCGAATCAATAAACAGTATAATTATTTTAGCTCAAGAAAAATTGGGTGATGCTATTCTTTTGTTACCATTCATAAATGCTTTTCATAAACGGTTTCCCGATGCAACAATTGATTTGTGCTGTACTAGCTATAATAAAAAAGTATTTGAAGGAATTCCATTTATTAGAAACTGTATCAGCTATAGACCTTTCAATTTTCGTTTTGCCAAGTTGATTAGATCGCAACAATACCAGATTTTATATAACCCAAAGAGTGGCCCTTCATCTACATTTCACCATTTAACCAATGTAATCAATGCAGATGTGAAGGTATGTTTAGAAGACATATATAACAATCCTATATATAATTACCACTTACCAAATAAAGACGATAGGCATATCACCGAGAAGTATTGTGAATTACTTTTTCAATATGGATTAAAAACCCCAGTAGAGAATTGGTTGCCTGATTATTTTTATAATTTTCCATCATCAATATCAGAAAAAAAATATATCGCCATTAATATTAGTGCGGGCCACCAAACAAGAAGGCTCCCTTTTGAAAAGTGGAAAAAAATTATCTCATATATATTAGATAATGACCACGAAATGCATATTGCATTATTTGCTTCGAAAAAAGAATCTAGCGATGCAATAAAAATAAAAAATCTTTATAAAGAAAGAGTACATTTCCCTTTAGAGTCTCCTAATCTATACTATGCTGCTGGCATAATAAATAATGCACAAATGCTGATTTCAATTGATACTTCTTTGATCCATTTGGCTGCAGCATTAAATAAGCCAATTATTGGACTCTATAATAATGATAAAATCAACTATGCGCGCTATAGTCCATATAATACAATTAGCGATTCAGTCATTTCTAATTCTAGGTTTATACGCGATATAGAATCAGAATCGGTAATAAAATCATATAACATTTTGATAAAGAAAGAAAAATAGATAGCCAATGAAATGCGCATATGTTACTAAATCATCATGGGCAGAAAATAGTCCCGGATTTATTTTTTCATACTTCCAAGCTTTTGGTATTTCTGAGAATAAAATAGATGTAACCTTAATTATTCAAAATCCAAAAAATACCATTGCAAAAAAAAAGAAAATGGAAAGCAGTAGCTCGGATTACTTTAATATTAAACTATTAAAAAATAATTTTGGCATTGTTAAAGCGCATGAAATATTTTATATGCGAGCTAATAAATATATCCTTTCAAATAATTTTGATGTAGTATTTACTAGAGACCCAGGATACTTACCATTTCTTGTTAAGCTTAAAAATAGAGCTAATAAAAAGATATATTACCAATCACATAATTTTTATCTGGACTTTAATATTCATGAATATATTAGAAGCGATGACAGAAAAAAATTCAACAGATACGAAAAAAAATATTTGAATAATCTTGATGGCATGATGACGTTAAACAATCCTCAAAAAAAACTATATCAAAAATATGTTGATATTCCAATCTCATCTTGCCCTCCAGGACTAAAATTAACAGGAAAGAAATCAAAGTTTAATAATCAAGAAGTCGCTTATTGCGGCAGTTTTCAGCCTTTAAAAGGTATTGAATCAATTATTAAACTGTGGAAAGATCATTTGTTTGATTACAAATTATCTCTTGTTGGAGGTAGAAATGACAATGAACTTTCTTATGTAAATAATATTATTGCTAAAAATAATATTGATAACGTGAAATTAAATAAATGGGTTTTTTATAATGATCTACCAGATATTATCACTAGGTCTTCAATTGGTCTTATAATCTTACCAGATAATTTTTATAATAAATATTTAACCGCTCCCAATAAACTTTTCGATTATATTTCTTTTGGTATGCCCGTAGTGTGTACTGATT